>JAQGLH010000416.1 GCA_028293005.1 Alphaproteobacteria bacterium | reverse complement strand
TCGGGTAAAACGAAGCCGTTAGCATCAAGCATCAAGCTCACGGCGCGATCGACCTTCTGTGGGCGAGCGAGGAGCGAATGACCTGGAGATAATCCTTTTTAAGCCGCTGTTCGTCATGAACGCTGTTGCTGTCGTGGATCCTTCGGCGCAGAACCAAGTCCGGCATTGCGAGAGCTTTATATCCCGCCGCTTCCACTTTATTGATCCACTCGATCACGTAGCCGATCCGGATGTCCGGGTTGAACCCTCCGACATCGTCGAAGATGGAGCGCCGAAACAAGCTGCCTCCCAAGACCCGGGCAATTCCTCCGGCCAGTGTACTTGCCGGAACCGTAAGCCGGGATGCGAGCTCCGGACTTACGAACTGCTCCATCAGGCCATAGACATAATCATGACCGGGCGAGGCGATCAGGGCTTCGAAGCGGCGCTCGAGGCTTCCGGAAGGCCATATGTCGTCGGCATCGAGAAAGGCCACCAGCGGGCTGGTGGTGCGCGCCAACGCGACATTCCGGGCATAGGAATCGCCCCGGTTGCTTTGCCTGACAAGACGAACCTGGGGAGCATAACGTTCGATGATCCGCACGCTGTCATCGGTCGATCCGTCGTCGACAACCAAGATGTCACTGGGGACCAGCGACTGGCCCAAAACTGAATCCAATGCCTCCTGTATGTAACGGCCGCCGTTGAAGCAGGGAATGATCAGGCTGATCCTGTGGTCCGACCGCTCGGATATTTTCATCGGCCCATCAACCCACGTCTTGCTTGGGAGGAAGCGGCCAACCGGTTTCGTCCACTCCATGGATGGGATCGAGGAGAAGAAGGTCCTGCATGTCGGTATAGATTTCCAGCGACGGATCTGAATAGCTGGCCTCTAGGTCCGAGGGGACGGCTACGGGTTCGGCGTTAAAGCAACTTCCTTCCCGGATGAGATCATGACCGGCAAGTTCCGAGACGAAAGCTTTGACCGCTTCAAGTGCGTCGTCGGCTGCGACACCATAATGGGCCTGGAGAGCTCCAGCGATCTTGTTTAGCGCGGCTTTCTGTTCAACGCCCGCCCAGATAAGCGCCCCGCTCCCCCGCATACTAAAATAATTGCCTCGCTGGAGGTGCAGCACAATGGCTTCGCCACTTATGACTTCGCCCACCACGATCGGATCATTGACTTCGTACTGGATCGACACGCTCGACCTCTTCCTGTCGCAACTAAAGCAGCATTTTGCACAAATTCAATCGGCAGGCGAGCCTGGCCGATGGCGACGTCGTGCAAGTCAGCGCCTGCGATGCGACAATGACGATCGATTTGGGATCATGGGTGTTCCTAACGGTTCGCATGACAATGTTGTGTCGGATCTTCATCCGAAGCGTCGCTGCCACACGGGGCTTCTCCAGACGCTGCCAGAACCGTCAGAACGGCGTGGGATGCCTGACCTTTTCGAACCTCATTGACCCTTAGTGTGCGGATCGCTGGTCACGCTAAGCGAAGTCAGAACGAGCGCATCTTGGCGGGTGAAGGGCGTCGCGCCAACTTGCGCTCGTGATATTGGTAGTCGTGGCCGTTCTTTGGGATGTATTAATCTCAATAGCGTCCACCGGTATGCTGGCAATGTGCGAAAAAGGCGGTCATGTCGGTGAGCAGCAATTGGGAGAAGCGCAATGATCAGACACGTTGTCCTCCTCGCCTTCGTCGCCGGCGCTGCATCGCCGGTTTTGGCCCAGTCGAAATTGTCTGTCGGCGATCAGGCGGCCGCATTTCGGTCGGCTGGCTTCAAGCTCGTGGATCGACGGTGGCAAGGATGTGGCGATCCGGGAACCGCATCATACACACCAGGCACCATCGAGTCCGTTAGCGACCTGAACGGCGACAAACTCCCTGAAGCGGTGATCACCGAAGGAAGCATATTCTGCTTCGGAGGGGCTGAGACCGGCTACTCGCTCGTGAGTAAACAGGCAAATGGGATGTGGAAACTCATCACCAGCGGATCAGGAGTCGCCACCTTCCTCGCTACGAAAGGTGCAGCTGGATGGCCGGACATCGAGGTGGGTGGACCCGGCTTCTGCTTTCCCGTGGAACGATGGAATGGCCGTGAATATAGGCTCCATCGCTACCAGTACGAGGGCAAACCTTGTCGCCCTCGCAGTTGAGGACAGGTTTCGCATCGTTCTTTGCCCACCATCCAGCTGGCGGCTTGAGGCGGGATTATATCAGTAAAGTCCGCGGTCCGGTCTCGATTCCGTTGATGTGCGCCGCCCGTTCTTGCGACGCAACTCGTTCCTCGAAAGAGATATGGGGCCATTGAGGAGACTAGCGAGATCAGTCAGCGACCCTAGCCGACGAAGATTAGTGGGCTCTTAGCTTGCCACCAGACAAAGGTGAGGCCGGCGAAAGATGCGCATAGAGGTATCAACGCGATCCAGAAAATCCCGCCATAGATGACTGGCGGGAAGGCCACCAAAGCTGCAACCAGCAGCAAGCCGGGGATGCCGATACACCACGCGATTGGATAGGCCAAGATGCTCTTGGTAAAGGCATGAAGTATTAGCACGGTCGCAGCGTAGAAGGGCACATTGATCGCAAGTGCCCCGAGAGCAAGGAAAGCTATATCACGGACCTGGGAGCCCGAAGTTGGAGGTACGGGTCCGCGGAGCAACCGACCTGCGATTATCGCGACCATCAAACCAGCGACTGTTCCTGCGACCTGACATACGGCAAGCCGGCCGCCTAATCGGTTCTTTGTTGCGGGCACCGCCATGACCTGACCTTACCGGCTTGAATGGCCATTTTCCACCATTGCGGGCGCGGTTAGCTGGCGCTTCAGCTCGGCTGCACCGGCATGCGCACTAAACGTGTGAAAACTGGAGCGGGCGAAGGGATTCGAACCCTCGACCCCAACCTTGGCAAGGTTGTGCTCTACCCCTGAGCTACGCCCGCTCGGCGGCGCCGGTGAATCGTCACGGCGCGGGAGGCGGCTCGCTAACAGGGGTCGTCGCGCTTGGCAAGCGAGCCTGTTCGTAAAGCGTCCAATCGCCGCCCGACAGGCCGGTGGTGCGTCCCGAAGCGCGCGCGACGAAGGCGCGGCGACAGCGGGTGATCGCGGCTTCGCCGGGCTTGCCGGGGTCGCGGTCGATCACCAGGAAGCGCGTGTCAGGGCAGCGCTGCTTGACGATCTCGAGCTGGTAGCCGGCTTCGCGCGCGGCGACCGTGAGCAAGGCCTCGGCGCGCGAATATTCGATCGCGGCGCGCGTGCCGTGCGGCGCAAGCGCAGCCATCGCCCGCACCGGACCGGCGGGGTCGCCGCGCTGGTTGCGGATCAGGTCGAGATCGCGGGCGAGGCCGGTGCCGGCGAT
>JAQGLH010000152.1 GCA_028293005.1 Alphaproteobacteria bacterium | reverse complement strand
TTCGCTGAAGGCCCGGATCGCGTCGGCCTCGATCGCCGCTCTGGTGCTCGGGCTGTTCATCATCGGCGCGTCGGGCGGATCGATCAGCGGCGGCGGTTCTTCGCCAGGCGCTGCCGCCGCTCCTGGTCCATCGAACGGCATTCAGATCTCGGAAGCGCAGCGCCGCGCGACGGCGATCGACTATGGCCTGCTCGACTCCCGCTTGCAGCAGCTCGCGCAGAAGGACCCGGTCGTCGGCCTTGCGGTTGGCGTCGTCGAGGACGGCGAGATCCGCTTCCTCAAGGGCTATGGAGAGACGGTTGCCGGCAGCGGCGATCCGGTGACGACTTCGACCGTCTTCCGCTGGGCATCCTTGTCCAAGGGCGTCGCGGCGGACATGGTCGCAAAGCTGGCCGAGGAGCGTCGGCTTTCGCTCTACGAACCGATCGCCAATTATTCGCAGTCGCTGCGCCTGCCCGGCGGAAACGAGCATCGAGCGACGATCATCGATCTGCTGTCGCACCGCCTCGGGCTTTTCTCGCACGCCAACGAGGCGTTGCTGGAGGACGGCGGCGACCCGAAATATCTCCGCGGGACGCTTGGCGCGCTGCATGCGGTCTGCGCGCCGGGCCAATGCCACGCTTATCAGAATGTCGCTTACGATGCCGCCACCGAGGTGGTGGAGAAAGTGACGGGCGAAAGCTACCAGCAGGCGCTTCGCACGCAATTGTTCCTCCCGCTCGGGATGACCTCGGCGAGCGTCACCCGCGCCGGCCTCGAGGGCTCGCCAAGCTGGGCTCGCCCGCACACCGGCGGCAAGCGCAGCAAGCCGGTCAAGGTCACCGATTCCTATTATCGCGTGCCGGCGGCGGGCGGCGTCAATTCATCGATCAAGGATCTCGCGATCTGGCTGCAGGCGCAGATGGGGACCGACCCCTCGGTGCTTCCAGCCAAGGTGCTTGCCGATGTCCAGGAGCCACGCACCACCACCCCGGGCGAGCTTGGACGGATGCGCAAGTTCCGCGAGCGGCTCGACAAGGCGAATTATGGGCTCGGCTGGCGCGTCTACGATTATGCCGGCCACACCATCGTCGGCCATCGCGGCGGGGTGACCGGCTATCGTTCGCTGATCTTGTTCGACCCCAAGCTCAAGACCGGCGTCGTCGCGTTGTGGAACTCATCGACCAACCAGCCCGGCGGGCTCGAGTTCGAGGTCATGGACATGCTCTACAAATTGCCGCCCCGCGACTGGCTCGAGCTCGGCACGATCGAGCAGCCGGCACGAACCGCGGCGAAAGAGACGCCCGACCCCGCCTGAGCCTAGGCCCGCCTGAGATTCGCCCAGATCGGCAGATGGTCGGATGCCTTGCGCGCCGCCGCGGTTTGATGGACGCCACTCTCGACCACCTTCAGCGCAGCATTGAACATGATTCGGTCGAGCGCCACGATCGGCCGCCGGACGTGGAAGCTGCGGCCGCATTCGGCGAAGCGAAGGTGATGGGCGAAATCGCGCAAGCAGCCGCCGTGCGCGCTCCATTCGTTGAGATCGCCCATCAGCACCGCGGGCGGGTTGCCGGTACGCTGCTCGAGCTGGGCGAGGATGGTGTGCGCCTGCCGCCGCCGCCACAGGCCCGACAGATCGAGATGCATGCCGATCACGCGCACCGCGGTGCCGGCGACGATCAGGTCGGCGAGCACTGCCCCGCGCGGCTCGAGCGAGGGCAGGTGAATCCGCTCGCAATGCTCGATCTCGACCTTGCGCTTCACGAGCAGTGCGTTGCCGTGCCAGCCGAGGCTGCCGGCGTTCGCACCGAGCGGGACCGGCTTATAATCGCTATGCTCCTCGAGCAGGTGCAGCGGGATGGCGCTGCACCGCTCGCCGAACCGGCGATCGGCCTCCTGCAGCGCGATGATATCCGCATCGAGCTCGTTGAGGACCTCGATCGTGCGCTCCGGGCGGCGGCGGCGGTCGGTGCCGATGGCCTTGCGCATATTGTAGCTGGCGACGCGAAACATCGAGGGGACCTGTGGTCGGGATTGATCGAACGGGTTTGAGTGTTGCTTCTCGGATGGCGATGCTAGAGCGTGACGCGCAAGTCGGTGTCTGCCCGTGCTCCATCCAGCTCATGATCTTCGCCATGACGCCGGGGCTGGATTGGCCCGGTACCGGTTCGGCATAGGCGAATCAACTCTAACGAAGACGTGATGGCAAAACCGAAAAAACGCTATGTCTGTCAGGCATGCGGCTCGGTCAGCAGCCGCTGGCAGGGCCAGTGCGCCGATTGCGCCGAATGGAACACATTGGTCGAAGATGCCGGCGCGGTGGTGACGCCTTTCTCGGCCCGCCACAATCTGCGCTCGGGCGGGCGCGCGATCAATTTGGTCGGGCTCGACGCGGAGGTTTCGCTTCCCGAGCGATTGAGCCTCGGCATTCCCGAGTTCGATCGCGCCATGGGCGGCGGCCTGGTCGCCGGCTCGGCGACCCTGATCGGCGGCGATCCGGGCATCGGCAAGTCGACGCTTTTGCTGCAGGCGGCAGCGAAGATCGCCGCGCGCGGGCGTTCGGTCGCTTATATTTCTGGGGAGGAGGCGGCGGACCAGGTGCGGCTGCGCGCGCGGCGGCTCGGCCTCGGCGCCGCGCCGCTTCAGCTCGCCGCGGCGACTTCGGTGCGCGACATCCTCACCACCCTCGGCGACGGTGACCCGCCGGCGCTGGTCGTGATCGATTCGATTCAGACGATGCATTCGGACCTGATCGAAGGCGCGCCCGGCACGGTCAGCCAGGTGCGCGCCTCTGCGCAGGAGCTGATCCGCTTTGCCAAGGAGAGCGGCGCGGCGCTGGTGCTCGTCGGCCATGTCACCAAGGATGGCGCGATCGCCGGTCCGCGCGTGCTCGAGCACATGGTCGATACCGTGCTCTCGTTCGAAGGCGAGCGCAGCCATCTCTACCGCATCTTGCGCGCCACCAAGAACCGCTTCGGCGGCACCGACGAGATCGGCGTGTTCGCGATGGCCGAAACCGGGCTCGAAGAAGTCGCCAATCCCTCGTCCTTGTTCCTCACCCATCGCGGCGAAGCGGTATCCGGCGCGACCGTCTTCCCCGCGCTCGAAGGAACCAGGCCGGTGCTGGTCGAGATCCAGGCGCTCACGGTCCGGCTCGCGAGCGGTGCGACCCCGCGGCGCGCGGTGGTCGGCTGGGATGCGGGGCGCCTCGCGATGATCCTTGCCGTGCTCGAGGCGCGCTGCGGGCTGAGCTTCTCGACCGCCGAAGTCTATCTCAACGTCGCGGGTGGCTACCGGATCAGCGATCCCGCCGCCGATCTGGCGGTCGCGGCGGCGCTCGTCTCGGCGCTGGCCGAACGGCCGGTGTCCGCCGATACGGTCGCGTTCGGCGAGGTCGCCTTGTCGGGCGAGATCCGTCCCGTCGCGCACGGCGCGCTTCGTCTCAAGGAAGCGGCGAAGCTCGGTTTCGAGCGCGCGTTGGTGCCGGTGTCGCTGGCCGGAGAGAAAGGCAGCATTGCGCTGACAGGCTTCCGCACGCTCGGCGCGCTCGTTGACCATCTGCTGGGCCGCGATTAGCGAGCGCTGATGGGAGCCTTGACCGCCCTCGACATCATCGTGCTGCTGCTCGTCGGCGGTGGCCTTCTGCTCGGCGGGATGCGCGGCTTCGTCACCGAGGTCCTGTCCCTGCTCGCGTGGGTGGCGGCGATCGTCGCACTCAAGCTGCTGCATGCGCCGGTGACCGCGGCGCTCGCCGGGCCGATCGGCACTCGTGGCGGCGCCGCCGTCCTTGCTTTCGCGCTGATCTTCATCCTCGTGTTCGTCGCCGGCAAGCTGACCGCGCGGCGCATCGGCGGCTACACGCGCAGCTCGATGATCGGTCCGTTCGACCGCCTGCTTGGGGGAGGCTTCGGCGCGCTCAAGGGCCTGATCGGGGCGACCTTGCTCTATCTGCTCGCGAACATGATCTACGACACGGCGTTCGGGCGCGCCGCCGAGCGGCCCGCCTGGATGGCGCAATCGCGCACCTATCCGTTGCTCAACGCGAGCGGACGCGCGATTGTCGATTTCGTCGCGGCGCGGCGCGCCCAGACGACGCCTGAGCCGCCCGCGGCGCCCGGTAACGGTCAAGCCGGCGAGTCCGCCGACAGATCATGAACGAGATCAAGCTTCACGATACGATGGCTCGCGAGAAACGGGTCTTCGAGCCGGCCGATCCGGCGCGCGTCACTCTCTACGTCTGCGGCCCCACGGTCTACGATCGCGCGCATATCGGCAACGCGCGGCCGGCCGTGGTGTTCGACGTGCTCGCGCGGCTGCTGCGCCACCGCTACGGCGAGAACGGCCTCGTCTATGCGCGCAACGTGACCGACGTCGACGATAAGATCATCGATGCCGCGCGCCGCGAGAATGTCGATCCGGCGGTCGTCACCCGGCGCTACGAGCGCTTATATCTGGACGACATGGGCGCGCTCGGTGTGCGCCCGCCTGATCTCGCGCCCAAGGCGACCGACCACGTCGGCGAGATGATCGCGATGATCGCCCGCCTGCTCGACACCGGCCATGCCTATGAGGCGGATGGCCATATCCTGTTCCATGTCCCGTCGGACCCCGATTACGGCGCCCTCGGCCGCCGCGACCGCGAGGCGATGATCGCCGGAGCGCGCGTCGAGGTCGCGTCCTACAAGAAGGACCCCGCCGACTTCGTGCTGTGGAAGCCGTCGTCGGCCGACGTGATCGGCTGGGACAGCCCGTGGGGGAGGGGGCGGCCCGGGTGGCATATCGAATGTTCGGCGATGATCGAGCGCCATCTCGGCGAAACCATCGACATCCACGGTGGCGGCCTCGACCTGATCTTTCCGCACCATGAGAATGAGATCGCACAGAGCCGCTGCGTGCATCGCGGCGCGCCGCTCGCCCGCTACTGGGTGCACAACGGCTTCCTCGCCATGGCCGGCGTCGACAAGATGTCGAAGTCGCTCGGGAACGTCGTCACGGTGGGTGAGCTGCTCGCGCAGGGCCACAAGGGCGAGATCATCCGTCTCGCCTTGCTCTCGGCCCATTATCGCCAGCCGCTCGACTGGTCCGAAGGCCTGATCGCGCAGAGCCGGGCCACGCTCGACCGGCTTTACCGTGTCGTCGGCGATGCCGCGGCGGGGACTGCGGACCCGTCGGTGATCGACGCGCTCGCCGACGATCTCAACACGCCGCTTGCGCTGGCGCGGCTGACCGCGCTCGGCGATCCGCCGACCTTGCGCGCGAGCGCCGCGCTGCTCGGCCTGCTCGGCGCCAGCGCGGTCGAATGGTTTCAGGGCGAGGGCGACGCCCGGATCGACGCGTTGATCGAGGCGCGCGCCGACGCCAAGAAGCGCCGCGACTTCGCCGAGGCCGACCGCATCCGCGCCACGCTCAGCGCCGACGGAATCCTGCTCGAAGACACGCCGTCGGGGACGAGCTGGCGTCGCGCCTGACGCGGGCTGCGGTTCGAATGCGCGTGATCTCGCCGCGGAAGTGGCGAATGCGCGCCCGGGCCTCTATATCGCGGCTGTGACAACCGCCCTCTACAATCGCGACATCCTGCGGCTCGCAGCGTCGATCCCGCATCATGCGCGCCTGGCCGAGGCGCAGGCCAGCGTCGAGAAACGGTCGCCGGTCTGCGGCAGCCGCGTGATCGTCGACGTCATGCTCGATGCGGAGGGCCGGATCGCCGAGCTCGGCCAGAAGGTGAACGCCTGCGCGCTCGGCCAGGCCTCGGCCTCGCTGATGGGCGCGCATGCGGTCGGCCGCGGCGGCGGCGAGCTCGCCGACGCCCGCGACGCTCTTGCTGCCTTCCTGTCCGGCGAGCGTGACGATCCGGGGTCTTGGCCGGGGCTCGACATCTTCCGCGAGGCACGGCCTTACAAGGCGCGCCACGCGTCGATCCTGCTGGCATTCGAGGCCGTCGCCGAGGCCGCTAAACAGGCCGGGGGCTGATGGAGAGCCACGCCGCCGCAGCCGCCACGAACATGGTGTTGCGAGACGGCGTGATCCTGCTCGGGGCGGCGATGTTCTTCGTGGCGTTGTTCCGCCACTTCGGCCTCGGCGCGGTGCTCGGCTATCTGGTCGCCGGCGCCTTGATCGGCCCCGACGGGTTCGGACTGGTCGCGCGCGCCGAGGACATCTTGCCGATCGCCGATTTCGGCATCGTCCTGCTGCTGTTCCTCGTCGGGCTCGAGCTACATCCGGCGCGGCTGTGGCGGCTCAAGCGCGACATCTTCGGGCTTGGCCTGCTCCAGGTCGCGGCGAGCGGCGCGGTGCTTGCGGCGCTGGTCTATTTCGCCGCCGGCTTCAGCCTTGCGGCCGCGATCGCGATCGGTTTGCCGCTGGCTTTGTCCTCGACCGCGCAGGTCCTCCCCAGCCTCAGGGCCTCGGGCGAGATCAACACGCCGCCGGGCGAGCGCGCCTTCTCCATCCTGCTTTTCCAGGATCTGTCGATCGTCCCGCTGATCACGATCATCGTCGCTCTGTCGCGTGCCGCGCCCGATCCCAACGCGCCGACGGGATGGCAGATGGCGCTCTACACGGTCGGCGCGATCGCGTTCCTCGTCGTGGCCGGCCGTTTCCTGATCAACCCCCTGTTCCGGCTGGTCGGGCGGGTCAGCGAGCGCGAATTGTTCGTCGTCGCCGGCCTGTTCACGGTGCTCGCCAGCGCCGCGGTGATGCAGTCGCTTCACCTTTCGACCGCGCTCGGCGCCTTCGTCGCCGGTGTGATGCTTGCCGATTCCCCCTACCGGCACGAGCTGGAGGCGGACATCGAGCCGTTCCGATCGATCCTGCTCGGCCTGTTCTTCGTCGCGATCGGGATGATGCTGGATCTCGGCGCGATCGCGACCCGCCCGTGGTTCGTGCTTGGCATGGCGGCGGCGCTGATTGCGATCAAGGCGGCGGTGCTGTTCGGCATCGCGCGCCTGTTCGGGATGGAAGGGCGGCGAGCGCTCAAGCTCGGGCTGCTGCTCAGCCAGGGCGGCGAGTTCGCGTTCGTCCTGTTCACCGCGGCGCAAAACGCGCACCTGATCGCGCCCGACGCGGCCAGCCTGTTCGCCGCGATCGTCACCGTGTCGATGGCATCGACGCCCTTCTTGATGATGCTCAACGACTGGC
>JAQGLH010000146.1 GCA_028293005.1 Alphaproteobacteria bacterium | reverse complement strand
GCGCGCGGCGCGATAATCGGCGGCGATGTCGTGGCCGTCGGCGCGCACCGCGCCGCCGGACGGCGTGACGATCCCGCAGACGATGTTGATCAACGTCGTCTTGCCCGCGCCATTGGGGCCGAGCAGGGCGAAGATCTCGCCTCTGCGGATGGTGAGATCGACGTCCTTGAGCGCCTCCAGCCCTGAAGGATAGATCTTGCTGAGGTGCGAGATCTCGACGGCGGCGGCCAGTGTGGAGACGGTCACTGCGGAGACGGTCACTGCGGGGGAGGCACGCCGGCTTCGGGCTCAGCCTTTTCGAGCTGCAGCCCGTGCCGCATCAGCATCGGAATGTTGGCGAGCGCGAACAGCAATGTCGCCGGCAGCGCGCCCCAGAGCTTGAAGCCGATCCAGAAATCGGTGCTGCTGTTGCGCCATACGAGCTCGTTGACGATCGCCATCACGGCAAAGAAAACCGCCCAGTTGCGGGTGAGCAGCTGCCAGCCGCGCTCCGACAGGCCGGGATAAGCGGCCCCGAGCACCATCTTGAGCAAGTTTCGGCCGGTATAGAGACAGAACCAAAGCAGCGCCGCGACGAACGACTAATAGATCGTCGGCTTGGTCTTGATGAACGTCTCGTCGGGCAACCAGATGGTGATGCCGCCGAGCACGATCACCATCACGCCTGAAAACCAGAGCAAGGGCGAGATGTGGCGATATTTGATCAACGAGACGAGGATCGCGACCGTTATCGCGATCATGAACGCCAATGTCGCAGCGAATATCCCACCCCAGGCATTGGCCACGAAGAAGACGATCAGCGGCCCGAGGTCGGTCGCCAGCCGCATCGCCGGGCTCGGTTCGGCCCTGTCGTTGTCGGCCCTGCTGTCCTTGGTCGCATTCATGGCTGAGTCTCTCCAGTAGCGCCTGCAATCGCGCGCGCGGTCTCGAGCGCGTCGAATGGGCGAAGATCGTCGATCCGCTCGCCGATGCCGATCGCGTGGATCGGCAGGCCAAAGCGCTCGGCGGCTGCGACCAAGACGCCGCCGCGCGCGGTGCCGTCGAGCTTGGTCATGATCAGCCCCGTCACGCCGGCAACCTCCTGGAACACTTCGATCTGCGACAGCGCATTCTGGCCGGTGGTGGCGTCGAGCACCAGCACCACGTCGTGCGGCGCTGCGGGGTTGAGCCGGCCGAGCACGCGCCTGATCTTGGCGAGCTCGTCCATCAGGCCCTTCTTGTTCTGGAGACGTCCGGCGGTGTCGACGATCAGCACGTCGATGCCTTCCGCGGTCGCTTTCTTGACGCCGTCGAACACCACCGCAGACGGATCGCCGCCTTCGGGGCCTGTGATCACCGGCACCCCAATGCGGTCGGCCCACAGCTTGAGCTGCTCGATCGCGGCAGCGCGGAACGTGTCGCCGGCCGCGAGCAACACGCCGTAATCCTGGTCGAGGAACATGTTGGCGATCTTGGCGATGGTCGTCGTCTTGCCCGACCCGTTGACGCCGACGACCAGGATCACCTGCGGGCGCGGAAAGGCATCGATCTCGAGCGGCTTGGAGACCGGCGCCAATATCCTGGCAAGTTCCTGCGCAACGACCTCGCGGACCGCGGCTTCGTCGAGACCGCGCTCGAAGCGCTCGGCCGCCAGCCGCGCGCGCACGCGGGCTGCGGCGGCCGGGCCGAGATCGGACGCGATCAAGGCCTCCTCGATCTCGTCGAGCGTTTCGTCGTCGAGCGTCGACTTGGTCAACAGGCCGGCGAGATTGTCGCCGAGCCGATCCGAAGTCTTCTTGAACCCGCCGCGCAGCCGCTCGAGCCATGACGTCTCGCTCAAGCCCGATCTCCGATCAGCATGTCATTCTCGACGCCCACGATTCGCGCGTCGACGATCGTTCCCGCCGCCGCGCCACGGGGCGCACCGCGCAAGCGGATCGGCGCGAAGCTCTCGGCGTGGCCGGTGCCGTCGTCGCCTTCGACCAGCAGCTTCTGGCGAGTCCCCGACAGGCTTTGCAGCCAGGCGGTCTTGCGCCGGCTGCTCGCCTCACGCAGCCGCCGCGCGCGCTGCTTGACCATAGCGGGCGGCACTTGCGGCATGCGTGCCGCCGGCGTCCCCGCGCGCGGCGAAAAGGGGAAGATATGGCCCATCACGATGTCGCACTCGTCGATCAGCTTGAGGCTGTTTTCGGCCATGGCCTCGTCTTCGGTCGGGAAGCCTGCGATCAGGTCCGCGCCGATCGCGATCTCGGGGCGCCGCGCCTTCAGCCGCGCGATCGTGTCGATCGCCTGCCGGCGGCTGTGACGGCGCTTCATTCGCTTCAAGATCATGTCGTCGCCGGCCTGGAGCGAGAGGTGGAGGTGCGGCATCAGCCGCGGCTCGCCGGTGACAATCTCGAACAACCGTTCGTCGATCTCGACGCTGTCGAGCGACGACAGCCGCAGCCGCGGCAGGGCAGGGACATGCTTGAGGATCCGCTCGACGAGCTGCCCGAGCGTCGGCGACCCAGGCAGGTCGGGTCCGTAGCTGGTGACGTCGACGCCGGTCAGCACGATCTCGGCGAAACCCTGATCGACCAGAGCCTTGATGCGGTCGACCACGAGACCCGCCGGCACCGATCGGCTGTTCCCGCGCCCATAGGGGATGATGCAGAAAGTGCAGCGATGATCGCACCCGTTCTGAACCTCGACGAACGCACGCGCGCGTTCGGCAAAGCCGGTCAGCAGATGCGGGGCGGTCTCGCGCACCGCCATGATGTCCGACACGCGCACCTTGGTGTCGTCGCCCGCTCCAAATCGATCGGGCGCGAACGAGCCCGCATCGAATTTCTCGCGATTGCCGAGCACCCGCGCGACCTCCGGCATCGCGGCGAAGCGCTCGGGCTCGATCTGCGCCGCGCAGCCGGTGACGATCACGCGCGCCTCGGGGCGGCCTTTCTTCGCTTTTCTGATCGCCTGGCGGGTCTGGCGGACCGCCTCGTTGGTGACCGCGCAGCTATTGACGATGATTAGATCGTCGGCGTCGCCTGCGAGCAGCCGCATCGCCTCGCTTTCGGCAGCATTGAGTCGGCAGCCCATCGTGATGATTTGGGCGCCGCTCATGCCAGCCCCTCGATGTCGATCTCGCCGCTGTAGACGTGCGCCGCCGGGCCGCGCATGCTGATCGAATTTCCGGGTGACCACTCGATCACCAATGTCCCCCCCGGCAGATGCACCGGGACCGGGCCTTGCACGAGCTTGCGCCGGATCGCCGCGACCGCGGTCGCGCAGGCGCCGGTGCCGCAGGCGCGGGTCAGGCCGGCGCCACGCTCCCAGACGACCAGCTTGACCGCGCCGGGCTCGATCGAGGCGAAGTTGACGTTGACCCGCTGAGGGAACAACGGATCCCGCTCGATCAAGGGACCGAGGCGTGCGGCGTCAACGGCGCTTGCATCCTCGACGAAGAAGACGACGTGCGGATTGCCGACGTTGACGGCGAACGGCTGCGGCAGATCTTCCCAGCTGACCGGCATCGCCGACGTCTCCATCGCATAGGCGAGCGGGATATCGTCCCAGCCGAAGCGTGGCTTCCCCATGTCGATCACTGCTTCGCCCGAGCTGGTGTCGCTGGCGATCAGCCCGCCCGCCGTCTCGATCGTGGGGTCGCCGCCGACCAGCAGCGCGACGCAGCGCGCGGCATTGCCGCAGGCGTCGACCTCGCCGCCGTCCGGATTGAAGATCCGCATCCTGACGTCGGCGCTTGCCGATGGCTCGAGCAGGATCAATTGGTCGCAGCCGATTCCGGTGTGCCGGTCGGCGATGGCGCGCGCGCGGGCTTCGTTGATCTCGAGAGGCTCGGCGCGGCCGTCGAAGATCACGAAGTCGTTGCCGAGGCCATGCATCTTGTCGAAGCGGCGGTTCATCGCGGCGATCTAGGCAGTGGCAGCGCTCAAGTCCACTGTTCCGCGGCCAGCGTCGCCGGTGGCGGGTTGCCTTTCGTGGGCGAGACGCTTATCTGCGCCGCATCCTGTTTGACCAATAGGGTTCATTTGCGCTCGAGGGCGCGCGCTGGCCGGCGAGGTTTCGCCCGCCGGCGCTTTTGTGTTTGGGAGCACGAGCATGTTCGAGAGCTTAAGCGATCGCCTGAGCGGGGTCTTCGACCGCCTGCGCGGCCGCGGCGCGCTCAACGAGGCCGACGTCCGCGCCGCAATGCGCGAAGTGCGCGTGGCGCTGCTCGAGGCCGATGTCGCGCTCCCCGTCGTCCGCGAGTTCGTCGACAAGGCGACCGAGCAGGCCGTCGGCCAGCAGGTGCTGAAGTCGATCACGCCCGGTCAGCAGGTCGTCAAGATCGTCCACGACGCGTTGATCGAGATGCTCGGTTCGGACGAGTCCGAGCTTGCGATCGACGTCACCCCGCCGGCCGTGATCATGATGGTCGGTCTGCAAGGTTCGGGCAAGACCACCACCACCGCCAAGCTCGCCAAGCGCCTCACCGAGCGTGAGCGCAAGAAGGTCTTGATGGCCTCGCTCGACGTCAATCGTCCCGCGGCGCAGGAGCAGCTTGCGGTGCTCGGCACTCAAGCGAACGTCGCGACATTGCCGATCGTCGCCGGCCAGCAGCCGGTCGAGATCGCGCGCCGTGCGCTGCAGTCGGCCAAATTGCAGGGCTTCGACGTGCTGCTGCTCGACACCGCCGGTCGGCTTCACGTCGATCAGACGCTGATGGACGAGATGAAGGCGATCGCCGATGTGTCCACGCCGCAGGAAATCCTGCTGGTGGTCGATGCGCTGACCGGACAGGACGCGGTCAACGTCGCCCGCAATTTCTCCGATCAGGTCGCGTTGAGCGGCGTCATCCTCACCCGCCTCGACGGCGATGCCCGCGGCGGCGCGGCGCTGTCGATGCGCGCTGTCACCGGCCGTCCGATCAAGTTCGCAGGCACCGGCGAGGCGATCGATAAGCTCGAAGGCTTCCATCCGCAGCGCGTGGCGGGCCGCATCCTCGGCATGGGCGATGTCGTCAGCCTGGTTGAGCGCGCCAGCGAGACGATCAAGGCCGAAGAAGCCGAGGCGCTCGCCCGCAAGATGGCGAAGGGTCAGTTCGACCTCAACGATCTTCGCAACCAGCTCCAGCAGATGCAGCGCATGGGCGGTCTCGGCGCGCTCGCCGGCATGCTCCCCGGCATGAAGAAGATGCAGGGCGCGCTCGATTCTGCAGCCAACGACAAGACTTTGACCAGGCTCGACGCGATGATCGGCTCGATGACGCCGAAGGAGCGCACCAAGCCCGAATTGCTCAATGCCAAGCGCAAGATCCGTGTCGCCAAGGGCAGCGGCACGACCGTCCAGGACGTCAATCGCCTTCTCAAGATGCATCAGGAGATGTCGACGGCGATGAAGAAGATCCGGAAGATGGGCGGGCTTGCCAAGCTCGGCGCGATGTTCGGCGGCGGAGGAGGCCTCGGCGGCGGCCTCGGCGGCGACACTGCCGGCGGTGCGATGCCGGCCGGCCTCCCCGGTTTGCCGGGCGGCCCGGGCGGCCCAGGCGGCGGCGCCCCCTTCAACCTTCCTCCAGGCTTCAACAAATTCATTAAGAAATAGATCTCATCACTCGAAAAGGACTGAGAAAGTGGCAGTT
>JAQGLH010000140.1 GCA_028293005.1 Alphaproteobacteria bacterium | reverse complement strand
GGTGCCGCCACGGCGATTCGGGGAAGAAGAAAGAAGGCTGGATCCCCGTGTCCACGGGGATGGAACGTGCGAAGCAAGCTTGGCTTACTTCACCCGTTCCACCTGCTCGAACTCGAGCTCGACCGGCGTCGCGCGGCCGAAGATCGACACGCCGACCTTCACCCGGCCGCGGTCGAAATCGAGCTCCTCGACGAGGCCGTTGAAGCTCGCGAACGGGCCGTCGAGCACCTTGACGCTGTCGCCGATCTCATAGTCGACGCTGATCTTCTGCTTCGGCGCGGCGGCGGCGGCCTCGTCCTTGGTGTTGAGGATGCGCGCGGCCTCGGCGTCCGAGATCGGCTGCGGCTTGCCCATCGAGCCGAGGAAGCCGGTCACCTTCGGCGTGTTCTTGACGAGGTGATAGACGTCGTCGTTCATTGCCAGCTTCGCCAGCACGTAGCCGGGGAAGAACTTGCGGTCCGACGTCACCTTCTTGCCGCGGCGAACCTCGGTGACCTTTTCGGTCGGGACCTCGACCGCTTCGACGAGCTGATCGAGCCCGAGCCGATGCGCCTCCGCCGTGATGGCGTCGCGCACCTTGTTCTCGAAGCCCGAGTAAGCGTGGATGATATACCAGCGAGACATTATGATCCCTAGCTCAGCAGCCCCAGCAACGCCCTGACGAGCGAGCTGAACGCCGAATCGACGGCGAAAAAGAAGATGCCGAGCAGCGAGGTCATGATGATCACCATCACGGCGGTGACCATCGTTTCCCTGCGTGTCGGCCAGACGACCTTGGCGGTTTCGGCCTTAACCTGCCGCGCGAATTCGCCGATGCTGATCCTGGCCACTTGCTCACACCTTCAAAAACCAACAGCAAAGAGGCCGATGACGTCGTCCGTTCGACCGGAGCCGCCTCGACCCTTATTTCGTCCCCGCGGCCCCAAATCGCAACCCCACCATGCGTGGACCCGTGAATTGGCAGGAGTGGAGGGACTCGAACCCACGGCCCTCGGTTTTGGAGACCGATGCTCTACCAGCTGAGCTACACTCCTCCGAGCCGGAGAGGGCCGGTCCTTAACGGCGGAGCGCGTTCGGCGCAAGAGGTAGGGGAGACATCCCTTGCTACCGCCCAGCCTTGCAGCCGCCCAGCGGCTCTTTTCCCCTCTCACCGCTCCGTCTTCCCGTCATGCCGGCGAAAGCCGGCATCCGCACCGAACCCTGTCTTTCCGATGATGCCTGCAAATCGTCGCGATGCCGGCCTGTGCTGGCATGACCCATCCTGCGCTGGCATGAGATTGAGGGCCGATGGTGAGAAGCCTTGTCCGCGGTCGGGTCAGGCGGCGATGTCGTAGGGCTGGATCTCGCCCGACAGGTAGAGGTTGCGCGCCTTGGCGCGGCTGAGCTTGCCCGAGCTGGTGCGCGGCAGGGTGCGCGGCGGAACCAGCTCGATCACGCAGTTCATGCCGGTGATCGCACGCACCCGCTCACGGATCTCGTCGCGCAGCCGGCCGCGCTCCTCGGCATCCGAGGTGCGGCACTGGACCAGCACCGCCGGCGTCTCCTCGCCGCCTGGCGTGGTGATCGCGAAAGCGGCGATGTCGCCCGCCTTGAAGCCGGGAAGCTGCTCCACCGCCCATTCGATATCCTGGGGCCAGTGGTTCCTGCCGTTGATGATGATCATGTCCTTCGCGCGGCCGACGATATAGACGTAGCCATCGGACAGATAACCCATGTCGCCGGTGTCGAGCCAGCCGTCGGCGTCGAGGCAGGCGGCGGTCGCTTCCTCATCGCGGAAATAGCCGACCATGATCGACGGCCCGCGCGCGTAGAGCCTGCCGATCGCGCGTTCGGGCAGCAATTGGCCTTCGTCGTCGCGGATCGCGATTTCCATCCCGGGCACCGGCTTTCCGCAATTGACGATCGGTCGGAAGCGCTGCGGCCGGTCGCGCCGCGCCTTGTCGCCGCCGGCGAGCTCGGTTTCCTCGACCAGCTCGACGACGATGCCTTCGCCCGGGGGCATGATCGAGACGGCCAGGGTCGCTTCGGCGAGGCCATAGCTCGGCAGGAAGCTCCTCGCGTTGAAGCCCGCCTCGGCGAACGCATCGACGAACGCCTGCATCACGTCGGGCCGGATCATGTCCGCGCCGTTCCCGGCGACGCGCCAGCGGGATAAATCGAAACGCTCGGAGACCTTGCTCTGGCTGCCGATCCGGCGCGCGCAAATATCGTAGCCGAACGTCGGCGAATAGCTGAGCGTCGTACCCTCGTTGCGGCTGATCAAGTCGAGCCACGCGAGCGGGCGCCGGGCGAAATCCTCGGTCTTGAGATAGTCGGTCGAAACCTGGTTGGCGACCGGCGAGAGGAAGCAGCCGACCAGGCCCATGTCGTGATACCAAGGCAGCCATGAGACGCAGCGGTCGCTGTCGACCACCTCCATGCCGTTGCTGTGCGCCGCGAGATTGTCGAGCAGCGCGTGATGAGTCACCGCGACTCCGTGCGGGAATCGGGTCGAGCCGCTCGAATATTGCAGATAGGCGACGTCGTCCGTGCGCGCCTCGGGCAGCTCGGCGTCCGGCGCGGGCAACAAAGCAAAGCGTTCCCAGTCCATGCCCTCGACACCGACGGCCTCGGCCGCGGCGCCGGCCATGGTCGCCAGCTCGGCCGGATACAGAAAGAGGCTCGGATCGCAGCTCCTGAGCTGGACCGCGATCTGGTCGATATAGGAATCCCGCCCGCCGAATGACGTCGGCAGCGGAAGCGGAACCGGCCAGGCCCCGGCGTAGACCACGCCGAAGAACAGGGCCGCGAACTCGGGGCCGGTTTCGGCGACGAGCGCAACCCGGTCGCCGCGGCCGATCCCGCGCGCGATCAGCCGGCGGGCGGCAACGAGCGCGTCGATTTGCAGCTCATTGAACGTGTAGGCGCGCGCCAGCATACCACGCGGGTCGTGGAAATTGAGGCCGCGAACGCCCTTGGCGGCATAGTCGAGCGCTTCACCGAGCGTGTCGAAATCCGCGTAACGGCGAGGGAGATCGTCGGCAGTCGGAGTCGGAGCGAGCGTCTCGGCCGATTGGCGCGGCATAGCTTTGCCTTTTCCCTCTTCAAGCACTGTCGCGTGGATCCTCATATCGTCCGGGCGGACGGGCACCAAATCGTTCCCTCCGCTTTGGAAACAAGGCGCGTTCATATTCCGGCTCGACTGTGGCACAATCATGGCGCGTGAGACCCGGACGTCACAAAGCACCGCCTCGCCCGCTCGATCAGCCGGGACTGGAAAGGCTCGGGCTATTTTATGTTGGCCGCTATGCCACCACCCGGGCGAAGCTTCGTATCTATCTGAGCCGCAAGGTTCGGGAAAGGGGATGGGCGGGCGACTCCGCGCCGGAAATCGATGCCCTGGTCGAGCGATTGGCCGGGCTCGGCTATATCAATGACGGCGCGTTCGCGCGGGCGCGCGGCGAGGCGCTTCAGCGGCGCGGCTTCGGCGCGCGGCGGGTTGCGGTGGCGCTGCGCAGCGCGGGGATCGCCGCCGACGAGGCGGAGGCGGTCCGCGAGCAGCTCGAGGATGGAGCCTTGGCCGCGGCGCTTCGCTTCGCGCGGCGGCGCAGGATCGGTCCTTTCGCCGCCGCTCCCGGCGATCGCGCCGCGCAGCAGAAGGCCTTTGCCGCGATGATGCGCGCGGGCCACCCGAGTGAAATCGTTCGCAGGGTCCTCGGCGCGTCGCCGGAAGAGTTGCTGGAATTCGACGAGCCGTAAAAATCGTGTGGGAACAGTTCACAAGGCCGGTGGGACCATGATAGTCCTGACCGCCTCTTATGGTGGATGAACGGTTCATGATCTCGCGCCCAGGAGCGGCTGCAGACGATGACTTGCCTTCGAGCGGGGCCGGCGACGCGCCCTCGGAGGGGGAGGCGTTCGTCAAGCTCA
>JAQGLH010000131.1 GCA_028293005.1 Alphaproteobacteria bacterium | reverse complement strand
TTGATCACCCCTCCGCAATAGGGATTGCCGTAGTTGTAGTAAGGCGTCCTTCCGTCCCAGCCCGGCGGGGGGGGCGGCAGAGGCGGCGGCGGGGGCGGAGGAGGCGGCGGAGGACCATCGCGCTCGTCCCAGCCGGGCGGCGGCGCATCACCATAATCCATGTCGCCGTCGTCATAGTCGTAATTGTCGCCGTCGTGCGGCGGCGCCATGGCTTCGCCATGCTCGACGATCGGGCCGGGCACCGCATAGCCGTAATAAGGGCAGGGATTGACCGGGGGCGGCATGATCACCTTGACCCACCAATTGCCCGAGGGCGCGCCGTAATAGCCGCCGCCCCAGCCAAAGCCGCCGAAGCCGCCGCCGAAACCACCCCCGAAGCCGCCGAAGCCGCGCGAGAAATGTCCCCCGTGACCGCCGCCATGGTGCTTGCCACCGCCGTGGCTCATGCCACCGCCGTGATGCATGCCGCCGCCGTGGCCCATGCCGCCGCCATGGTGCATGCCACCGCCATGACTCATGCCACCGCCACCGCCGCCCCAACTCGTGCCGGCACCCGCCAACTGGATTGCCGCACCCGGAGAAATCGAGCCGGTCGGCTCGGTCCCGAGCGCGCTCGTCGAAAAGAGCATTGCGCCCGTCATGGACCCGATGGCCCAGGATAATGTCGCCACCTTGTTCATATGGCTTCCCCTATTCGCGCCCGCGGCGAGACGCCGGCAGGATTAGGGCTTTTTTAACCCTCGGCGCAGGGATTATCCACGGGGCGAAGGCGCGGCGCGAGCAGCCGTGCCAATTCGACACAGCCACGGACGTCCTCCTTATCAAAGCGCGCACGCCGCGGGCTGTCGAGGTCGAGCACCGCGATCAGCCGCCCCGCCTCGACGATCGGCACGGCGAGTTCCGAAGCCGAGGCGGTGTCGCAGGCGATATGGCCTGGAAAAGCGTCGACGTCGTCGATGCATTGCGCCTCGAGGCTGGACGCGGCGGCACCGCACACGCCCTTGCCGAACGGAATGCGAATGCACGCCGGGCGCCCCAGGAACGGGCCGAGCACCAGCTCGCCGTCGAGCGCGCGGTAGAAGCCGGCCCAATTGAGATCGGGAAGCGCCTCCCACAGCAGAGCGGCGACGTTGGCCATGTTGGCGATCGGGTCGCGCTCGGCTTCGGTCAACGCGACGGCGGCAGCGCAAAGCTGGCGGTAAAGCTCCTCCTTGTCGTCCGCTGAGATGCTGAAATCGTACATCGGTCCGTCGTTAGTCCGCTTGTGGCCGTCCGCGCGCCGCCTTGACCGCACCGCGCCGCGTCTTCGAGTCGACGCGTTTCGCCTTGGCCGAGCGGCTGGCCTTGGTCTTGACCCGCTTGGCGGGGCGAAGATGGGCCTTTGCGACCAGTTCCGCCAGCCGTTCGCGCGCATCCTGGCGATTCGCGTCCTGCGTGCGATAGCTGCGCGCGGTGATCACGATCTCGCCGGCGCCGGTCATCCGGCTGCCGGCAAGCTGCTTCAAACGCGCATAGACGTCGGGCGCGAGGCCGAGCTTGAACACGTCGACGCGCAGCTGAACCGCGGTCGCCACCTTGTTGACATTCTGCCCGCCCGGTCCGCTGGCGGTGATGAAGCGCTCGTCGAGCGCATCCTCCGGGATCGCGGGCGGCTCAATATTCGACATCGCCGAAGCCCGCGTTGATGAACGTCGGCGGCAACGGCGCGACCGCACTGACCGGCGGCTTGCCTGCACGCTCCAGGTCGAATTTGTGGGCGTGGAGCAGCATCGGCCCCTTGCCCGCGCCGTAGACCGAGTCCCCGCTGATCGGGATGCCGAGCCCTTGAGTCGCATGGACGCGAAGCTGGTGGGTGCGACCGGTCTCAGGCGTGAAGATGATCACCGCGCGTCCCTCGCGCACCGCCGCGACGCGCCAATGCGTGATCGCCGCCTTGCCGCGCGGATCGGGGACGATTCGCCATCCTTTCTCGGCGGTCGAGACCTTGCCGAGCGCAAGATCGATCGTGCCTGCGCTGTCCTCCGGCACGCCGTCGAGCACGGCGATATAGGCTTTTGCCACCTTCTTGTCCTCGAAAGCGCGCTGGAATTTCTTGTGCGCCTTGGGATTGCGCGCAAGCAGAAGACAGCCGCTGGTGTCGCGGTCGAGCCGATGGACCGGGAGCGGAAGGCGCTGGAAACCGAATCGGAAATGGTGAAGGTAATCCTCGAGACTCTCTCGCGTTTTCGAGCCGGGATGAACCGCTAGGCCGGCCGGTTTGTCGATCACGATCGCCTCGCCATCGATGTACAAGACATAATTTTCCCACATGGGAAGCGCCCTGCCACGCCTGTTGCAGCGGCGCAACGATGCGAAGCATCTCACGCAAGCTGCTCGTTTAACGGCAAATTAACCTTTTAACTTCATTTGTTGCGTGGTTAATGAAGATTACCGGGTTCCAAAGACCGCGAGTTTTGGGAGCCACACGGCCAAAAAGGGGGCGTTACCGTCATGCGTGTGCTGCTGATTGAAGACGAGCCGACGACGGCCAAGAGCATCGAGCTGATGCTCACGTCCGAGGGCTTCAACGTCTACACGACGGACTTGGGCGAGGAGGGCTTGGACCTCGGCAAGCTCTATGATTACGATATTATCCTGCTCGATCTGAACCTGCCCGACATGCATGGCTATGACGTGCTCAAAAAGCTGCGCGTCGCCAAGGTCGGCACTCCGGTCCTGATCCTGTCGGGCATCAACGAGATGGATTCGAAGGTACGGGCGCTCGGCTTCGGTGCCGACGATTATGTCACCAAGCCGTTCCATCGCGACGAGCTGGTGGCCCGCATCCATGCGGTCGTGCGGCGCTCGAAGGGCCACAGCCAATCGGTGATCAAAACCGGCAAGCTCGCGGTCAACCTCGATGCCAAGACTGTCGAGGTCGACGGCGCGCGCGTGCATCTGACCGGCAAGGAATATGCGATGCTGGAGCTGCTTTCGCTCCGCAAGGGCACCACGCTCACCAAGGAAATGTTCCTCAACCACCTTTACGGCGGAATGGACGAGCCCGAGCTCAAGATCATCGACGTGTTCATCTGCAAGCTTCGCAAGAAGCTGAGCCTGGCCTGCAGCGGTGACAATTATATCGAGACCGTCTGGGGCCGAGGCTACGTGCTGCGCGATCCCGAAGACGTCGCGGAAGCCAAGGTCGCGTAACTCGAGCCCATCTTCGACGTCAAAGCGGCGCCGCAGCAATGCGGCGCCGTTTTCATGCCTGGCCCCTCGCGGTCGGCGAATGCCAACGAACGCACGGATTCCGCTTCAGTCGTTGCCCGGCGGTCGGCCGCGGGACGACTAGGTAGCCGGAGTCCCGCGTTCGCCGAAATGACGCCTGCGGCCCGATCAGCCGCGCCCGGTGTTCGAGCGGTTGCCGATCGCCTGCAATACCTTGAGCGGATCGATCGGCGCGGCGAACTCGCCGCCGAGCTTGCCGGCCTTTGCCCAGACCACCAGCGCGTTGGCTCGGCTGATCCCGGGCAGCGTCAGCCAGACGCGCGACCCCGGCGCGATCTCGGCATCGGTCTTGGCCATGAAGCCAAGGCTCGAGATGTTGATCAGCTGAGCATCGACCCCG
The DNA here is from genome assembly GCA_028293005.1 of Alphaproteobacteria bacterium. The sequence goes on along the minus strand of JAQGLH010000131.1, from coordinate 12,417 downwards.
GCATTGCCGAGCTCGCGCAGACCGACCTCAGCGCTGGCATCGATACGCGCGTCGCGCCGCGCATCATGCCCGTCGAGATCGGGAGCGATCTTGGCAGTGATCATCATAGGCTTGGTTCCTTCGCCGCATGCGGCCATCGATGATGCTTCGTCGCGCCACCTCGTCGGCGAGATCAGCCGAGGATGATCTCATGACCGAAATTGAGCCCGATCCTGCCGTCGCGCACCCAGCGTACGAAGCCGTGGATCGGCGAGCAATCCTCGAAACGTATGACGATCGTCTCGCCGATTCGCGGCATGACGTCGCACTCGATCATCGTGCCGCGCGACGAGATGTTGATCACCGGGACGATATATTCCTGGCGGCGGAACATGATTGCCGCTCGCTCGACGCCGCCGGTGCGCCGTTCTTCGCTGCGCTGGTCGATCAGCCTGCGCTGCACCCGCGGAATGAGGTCTCCTGCTAGCCGGAGCGCGCTTCGTTGCAATCGCATCATCGCCTCACCTGTTTCCCGATGCGAGTCATGCACGAGAAGGCTTACCGAATTGCTAGCGATGCACCTGCGCCGGATGGCGCCAGGATGGCGGTTATGAGCCGTGGGCAAGTCGATGGCGCCGGCTCTCCAATCGCTCTAACCTGAATCAGGCGGGCGATGTCTTTTTGGAACTCGATGCGGCCGGCATGTGTTCGTTACTTGTCCGTTAGGAGCTCAATTAGCGTTTATGGAACAAGCACAAGATACAGCCCAGGCTTCGCGATTGGAGCTTTGGGGAGGCGTCGAGTGCACTGTCGTCAGGGTCGGTGACAGCTACCGCAATCAGGTCGCGGAGACCGGCCACCTCGTCCGCAGCGACGATCTTGATCTCGTCGCGGCGATGGGCATTGGAACGATGCGCTATCCAATCTTGTGGGAAGCGATCGCTCCGGACCGGCCCGATAAGCTTGATTTCAGCTGGACCGACGAGCGCCTCGCAATGCTGCGTGAACGTGGCATCGATGTCGTGGGCGGGCTGCTGCATCACGGCTCCGGACCGCGCTACACCAATCTGCTCGATCCCGATTTTCCCGCCAAATTCGCCGATTTCGCGGCGAAGGTAGCCGATCGCTATCCGTGGATCCGGATGTGGACTCCCGTTAACGAGCCGCTCACCACCGCGCGCTTCAGCGCGCTTTACGGCCATTGGTATCCGCACCGGCGCGACAAGCGATCGTTCCTGCGTGCGTTGCTCAACGAATGTCACGGAACGGCTGCGGCGATGCGGGCGATCCGGGCGGTCAATCCCGACGCTTTGCTGCTGCAGACCGAGGACCTCGGCAAGACCTTCTCGACGCAGCCGCTACGCTACCAGGCCGCGCATGAGAATCAACGGCGCTGGCTCAGCTTCGACCTGCTCGCCGGCCGGGTCGATCCCACTCATCGCTGGCATAAGATCTTTCGCGAGCACGGCATCAGCGATGCCGAGATCGAACCGTTCGAAAGTGGTGAGGCCAAGCCCGATGTCCTCGGGATCAACCATTATCTCACCAGCGAGCGCTTTCTCGACCACCGGCCCGAGCTTTATCCGGGAATCGCGCCCGGCGGCAACGGGCGCGACGTCTATGTCGATGCCGAAGCGGTCCGAGTCCATCGCCTGCACCCGAGAACCGGGATCGTGCCGCGGCTTCGCGAGGCGTGGGAGCGCTACCGGATCCCGATCGTCATTTCCGAGGTCCATCACGGCTGCACGCGCGACGAGCAATTGCGCTGGTTCGCCGAGGTCTGGCACGCGGCCCAAGCCGAACGCGCGGGCGGGATGGATATTCGCGCGGTGACGCTGTGGTCGCTGTTCGGCAATGTAGACTGGCGCTCTTTGCTCACCCGCAACGATGCGATCTACGACGTCGGCGCGTTCGACGTCCGCGGCGAAACGCCGCGCCCCACGATCATCACCAAGGCGGCGACCTGCTACGCCAGCGGCAAGGACTTCGATCACCCGGTGCTCGACGCGCCGGGGTGGTGGCGCCGGCCGATGCGGCTCTATCCCTGGCACGGCAACTGCAAGACCCTCCACAACGGCGGTCGAAAGCTGCTCATCACCGGCGCGACCGGTACCCTGGGCAGCGCATTTGCGCGCATCTGCGAGCACCGCGGCCTACCCTTCTGCCTCACCAGCCGCTCAGAGCTCGACATCTCCGACGAACGCTCGATCGCGGCGGCGCTCGATCGCGACCAACCCTGGGCGATCATCAACACCGCCGGCTTCGTTCGCGTCGCCGATGCCGAACATGAGGAGGACGCTTGCCTCGCCGCCAACGCGACCGGGCCGGCTTTGCTGGCTCGGGCCTGCGCCAAGGCAGGCATTCCGCTCGTCACCTTTTCGTCCGATCTGGTGTTCGACGGCATGCTCGGCCGGGCTTATTGCGAGCAGGATGCGGTGCGGCCCTCCGGCGTCTACGGCCTGAGCAAGGCGCAGGCCGAACGGCACGTGCTGGAGCTCGCCGAGCAGGCGCTGGTGATCCGCACCAGCGCTTTCTTCGGGCCGTGGGACAAATATAATTTCGCCTGGAACACCGTGCGCGCGCTCGCGCGCGGCGAGCCGGTGCGCGCATGCCGCAACAGCGCGGTTTCGCCGACCTACGTGCCCGATCTCTGCCACGCCGCCCTCGACTTGCTGATCGATGGCGAGACGGGCATCTGGCACCTCGCCAACCAGGGCAAGTTGAGCTGGCACGAATTCGCCCACAGGGTCGCCGAAGGCGCGGGTTACGATCCTTCGCTGATCCTGCCTGTCGACGGGCCGGTTACGAACAACGCGCTGACCAGCACGCGCGGGCTGCTGCTGCGGCCGGTGGACCATGCGATCGACGATTTTCTCGGCCAGATCGGGGAGCTGGGCCAGCCACGCGACATCATGGAGATCGCGGCGGAATGAGGCGGAACTGCGAGCTTTCGACTCATCACAGTCTCGCTCGCCAACCCCAAATGGGGCCCTTGCGCGGCAATGACCTGCGGGGAGGGCAGCCGAATGTGCCGCGCTAGATCATGCGCAGGCGCTGCTCCGCTTCCGCCATATAGTCGCGCGTGATCGGCAGCGCGTCGCGGTCGCGGATATATTGGATCTGGTAATTGCCCATTCCGCCGTGACGGAAGGTGACCGCAGCGCCAGCCAGATAGAATTGCCACAGGCGGAAAAAGCGCTCGTCGTAGAGCGCGACGATCTCGTCGCGCTGCTCGGTGGCGCGGCGATACCATTCCTCGGTCGTGTAGCCGTAATGGAGGCGAAGCGTCTCGACATCGGCGGCAAGCAGCATTTCCTCCTCGCTCGCTGCGAGCACCTCCGACAGCGCCGGAATATAGCCGCCGGGGAAGATATATTTGTTGGTGAACGCGTCGGTCGTGCCCGGGCGGCCGAAGCGGCCGATCGTGTGGAGCAGCATCACACCGTCCTCGGTGAGCAGCTCGCGGCATTTGCGGAAGAAGATCCGGTAATAAGGCGGCCCGACATGCTCGAACATGCCCACCGAGACGATGCGGTCGAAGCGGCCTTCGACGTTGCGATAATCGATCAGCTCGAACTTGACGCGGTCGGCGACCCCGGCCTCTTCGGCCCGGCGCCTCGCGACCTTCAATTGCTCCTCGGAGAGGGTGATACCCAGCACGTCGACACCGGCGACCCGATTGAGATAGAGCGCCATGCCACCCCAGCCGCAGCCGATGTCGAGCACCTTCTGCCCCGGCTCGAGGTAAAGCTTGGCCGCAATATGGGCCTTCTTGTCGGCCTGGGCCTCTTCGAGACTGTTCGAGCGCGATGTGTAATAAGCGCAGCTATATTGAAGGTCGGAGTCGAGGAACAACGCGTAGAGCCGGTCCGAAAGATCGTAATGGTGCGCGACGTTGCGCTTAGCGCGACGCTCCCAATTGAACGAGCGAGCGGTGCGCGCGACCTTCGCGTTCGCGCTTGCGATCCGGCCCTTGCGGCGCCTGCCCTCCCAGCGCGCGTTGGCCTTCACGAGATCGAGCAGGTCGAGGATATCGCCCTGCTCGACCACGAGCCGGCCATTCATATAGGCCTCGCCCGCGCCGAGCGCGGGACTACGCGCGAGATCTAGCGCCACCTTCGCGTCGGTCAGCCGGATCGCCACTGGCGGGTGCCGCGGATCCGCCCTGCCGAAGCGATGCGTTCGGCCGCGATGATCGATGACGACCAGCTCGCCGCTCCGAATGAGTCGATTCAGGAATCGGTCGAGCAAGCTCATATCGGGACTAGAACAAGTTCAGGTGCCCGGCACAAGCCCGACGGGAGACCGCCCTGCATCAAGCCACGGCACCGGTCCGCTGCGCGGAGCGAACCAGGGCCGAGCTTATTCGGCGGCCTCTGTCCAGATCGCGGTGATCTGCGGCTTGGTCTGCCGCCGCTTCGCGTCGATGCGGCGGAAGGCGGTGAGCGCCTGGCCGACGACCTGGTCCATATTATAATAACGATAGGTCGCGAGCCGGCCGACGAAGGTGACCCCGGGGGTCGCGTCCGCGAGCGCCTCATATTTCTTGAACAGCTCCTGATTCTCCGGTCGCGGTATCGGGTAATAAGGATCCCCTTCGGCGCTCGGATATTCGTAGGTGATGCTCGTTTTCGGATGCTTCTGCCCGGTTAGATGCTTATATTCGGTGATCCGCGTGTAGGGCACCTGCGGATCCGGATAGTTGACGACCGCGACCGGTTGCAATTGCTCCTGGTCGACGGTCTTATGCTCGAAGCGCAGGCTGCGGTACGGAAGCTTGCCGAAGCGGAAGTCGAAATATTCATCGATTGGGCCGGTGAAGACGATGTGGCCGGCATCGACCTCGTCGATGATGTCGAGATAGTCGGTGCTCAGCAGCACGTCGATGTGGGGGTGATCGAGCATCGCGTTGAACATCGCCGTGTAGCCGTCACGCGGCATCATCTGGTGGGTGTCCCCGAAATAGCGGTCGTCGGTGTTGGTCCGGGTCGGCACGCGCGCCGTTACCGCTTTGTCGAGCTCGCTCGGGTCCAGCCCCCATTGCTTTCGCGTATAGCCTTGGAAGAACAGCTCGTAGAGCTCGCGCCCGACAGCGGAGATGACGACGTCCTCGGACGTCTTTATCTCACCAACCGGCTCGGCTCGTGACGCGAGATAGGCCGCAGCCTCATCGTCGGTCTTGAGGTCGAGATCGAACAATTTGTTGAGCGTCGTCCGGTTGATCGGGATCGGGACGAGCTGGCCGCGGACGTGCGCCAGCACCCGATGCTCGTACGGCCGCCACTTGGTGAATTGCGACAGATAGTCGATGATCTCGTCCGAATTGGTGTGGAAGATGTGCGGCCCATATTGGTGGATCAGCACGCCCGCCTCGTCGCGATGGTCGTAGGCGTTGCCCGCGACATGCGGCCGCTTGTCGACCACCAGCACGTGAGCGTCATGCTGGCTGGCGAGCCGCTCGGCGATCACCGCGCCGGCAAAACCGGCGCCGACCACCAGATAATCATATTTCTTCTTGCCGGCCGAAGTGATCACGCGCGGTCCGGCCTGCGGGACGGCGATCGCCTCGCGCACGAGGCCCGCCATGCGCGCGTAGGTCGTGTCCCAGCTCAGATTCGCGAGCTTGGCGTCGACGTCGCGCAGCCATTCGTCGGAGCCCTGCGCCAGCGCAAGCGCATCCTCGCACTTCTTGATGAACTCGTCCGCGCCGTCGGCGACGAACAGTCCATCGAGATCGTTGTAATGGCGAATGACGTCGGTAATCGGAGTCGAGACGACGGGGCGCCCGCCGGCGAGATATTCCGGGGTCTTGGTAGGGCTGATGAACTTGGTCGAATCGTTGATGGCGAACGGCATCAGGGCGACGTCCCACCCGCCCAGATAGGCAGGCAGCTCGTCATAGCTCTTGCCGCCAAGATAATGCAGGTTCGCACGGCGGGGCAGCTCGGCAGGATCGATCTTGACCACGGGGCCGACCATGACGATCGACCACTCGGGATGCGCGTCGGCGACCTGAGCCACCAGTCCGAGATCCATTCGTTCGTCGACGACGCCGTAGAAGCCGAAGCGCGGCCGCGGGAGGTTAGCCTGGTCGGCCGGCTCGCGATCGATTGCTCGCGCCTGCGCGAAATGGGCACGGTCGACGCTCGACGGGAAGGGATGGATGTTCGGATGGCGATCGCGCTTCGCCTCGTACAGGCTGTAGCCGCCAGTGAACACGACGTCCGAAATCGCGAACAGCTCGCGTTCGAGCTCGAGCAGCTGCGGTGGCGCGAAACGGAAGTTCGCCAGCTCGTCCATGCAGTCATAGACGGTGCACGCTGCCGCGATGTGCCGCGAAAAAGGCAGCATCATCGGCGTGTAATACCAACGGAGGAACGGGCCCTGCTCGCCCGCCAGGAACGAGTCGAGCAAGGCTTTGAGCGCGGCGTCGCGAGCCGCGTCATCCAAACCCTCGGGAAGCGACGGCGTGACGACGGTGACACCGGTCTCCGCGCAGACCCGGATGCCGAGCGCCGGCTCGCAACCGGGAAGCGCGCCCTCGGGCTCTTCCCAATAGATGACGCGCCGATCCTGCGCGAACCGGCTCATGAGATGCTGGGGTCTTTGAAAAACGAAATTCCACCGCAGGTGCGAAAAGCAGATCAGGCCATGGTCATTGCACGACAAAGTCGCAGATGTTTTGGGCCCCAGCGACGAGGCGGAGGAAAATGTGATCAATGGAAGCCTCTGAGAATAGTAGGGAACTCCACAGATAACGTTGGCCAGCGTAACGAGTTCCCGCCTTGTAGGCCAGCTCGTGCTTTACTTAAATTAAGAAACGGCAGAATACGGCGGAATTCCGAGCTTTTACCCTCTTCGCAGGTGCAGCATTTTGCGACGGACCGCGCTCCTAATCGCGTAACGCCCCGCGCAGCTCCTCGAGCCAGGGATCGGCGACTCCGTCGGACGGCGCCCGCCAGTCGCCGCGTGGGCTGAGGCTGCCGCCCATCGACACCTTCGGCGAATTGGGCAGCGCCGAACGCTTGAACTGGCTCGTCTTGAAGAAGCGGACGAGAAATTCCTCGAGCCAGCGGCAGATCGTCGGCAGATCATATTCGTGCTTGAGCGCATCGGGGAAGTTGGCCGGCCACAAGCCCTGCCCGGCATCGTGCCAAGCCTGCCAGGCAAGGAACGCGACCTTCGATGGCGGCTGGCCGGCGCGCAGCACGTGGAAGAGGAAGAAATCGTGCAGCTCATAGGGGCCGATCCGATCCTCCGTGCTCTGCATCCCCTCCTCGTCGGCGGGGACCAGCTCGGGCGAGATCTTGGTCGCGAGGATCGATTCGAGCACCCGGTCGGTGGTTTCGTCGAACTGCTTCGCCTTCACCGTCCAGCGGACCAGATATTGGATCAGCGTCTTGGGAACCCCGGCGTTGACGCCATAATGGCTCATCTGGTCGCCGACGCCATAGGTGCACCAGCCGAGCGCAAGCTCCGACAGATCGCCGGTCCCGATGACGAAGCCACGGCGCTGATTGGCAAGCAGGAAGAGATAGTCTGTGCGCAGTCCGGCCTGCACATTCTCGAAGGTCACGTCATAGACCGGCTCTCCGTTCGCGAACGGGTGGCCCATGTCGGCGAGCATCTGGCGCGCGGCCGGCTTGATGTCGATCTCCTAGCCGACCACGACGAGTGCGTTCATCAGCGCCCAGGCGTTGCTCTTCGTGTTGTCGCTGGTCGCGAAGCCCGGCATCGTGAAGCCGAGGATCGTGCTGCGAGGGATCTGAAGGAAGTCGCAGGCCTTGGCGGCGACGATCAGCGCGTGGGTTGAATCGAGCCCGCCGGAAACGCCGATGACAAGATGTTGCCCCGCCGTCGCCGTGAACCGTTTAGCAAGCCCCTGCACCTGGATGTTGAATGCCTCGTAGCAATCCTGGTCGAGTTGCTCGATCCTGTTCGGCACGTAAGGAAAGCGGCGCAACCGGCGTTCGAAACCGATGTCCTTGAGCGTCGGGCGATGCTCGAACGGGATGCGGCGCGCGGTTTTTTCCGGGTGGCCGGCAGCGACGGCATTGTCGTTGAACGTCGGCATCCGCATCCGCTCGAGCCGCAGGCGCTGCGCGTCGACGTCGGCGACCGCGAGTTCCGCCTTGGCATCGAAGCGGCTCGATTCAACGAGCAATTCGCCAAGTTCATAGATTGCGCTTTGCCCGTCCCACGCGAGGTCGGTCGTGCTCTCGCCCGGGCCCGCGGCGGCATAGACATAGGCCGCGCAGCAACGCATGGATTGCGAGGCGCACAGCAATTTGCGCTCGTCCGCCTTGCCGATCGTGATGTTCGACGCCGAAAGATTGCACAGGATCAACGCGCCCGCGAGCGCGCCGATCGTCGAGGGCGGCTGCGGCGCCCAATAATCCTCGCAAATCTCGACGTGGAAGATGAAGTCGTCGAGATCGCTCGCGGCGAAGATCAGATCGGTCCCGAACGGCACGGTCTCCCCCGCCACGGCGATGTCGATACCGTTGAGCCCGATGCCCGACGAGAACCAGCGCTTCTCATAATATTCGCGATAATTGGGCAGGAAGCTCTTGGGGACGACGCCTAGAATCCGGCCCCGAGAAGCTACCAAGGCGCAATTGTAGAGCCGGCCGTTGCGGCGCAACGGCGCGCCGATGCAGAACACCGGTGCGAGCTTCGCGGTGGCGCGGACGAATTCGCCGATCCCGCTTTCGACCGCGTCCAGGAACGCCTCCTGGAGATGGAGATCGTCGACCGCGTAGGACGAGATGTTGAGCTCCGGGAAGACGACCAGGTCGGCACCGCGCGCGTTCGCCTCTCCCGCGAGCTCGATCGCCGCTCTGACGTTGAACGCAACGTCGCCCGACGATCCGAGCGGAGTCGCCGCAGCGATCCGGACGAAGCCGTGGCGATGGATCGCGGCAAAGGGCCCGGACGCCGCCATCACAGCATGTCCGTCATCATCTCGACCGCGACCCGCATGCATTCGAGGCGGGTGCCGCCGCGGCCGATCGGCCCGAAATGCTCTTCGCGATGCGCGGTCTTGCGGCCGGCGCGAGCGCAGCCGAAATGGACCAGGCCCGGCTCCTCGCCGACGTCGGCGTAGCCAGTGATCGAGAGCGCGATATTAGCCCGCGACCGCGACAGCGCGCCTTCGGCCATGGCAAGCGCGACTTCCCGCGACACCGCGCCGTGCGTGTCGATCAGCGTCATCGGCACCCCCAGCATCTCGTTCTTGGCCTCGTTCGAATAAGAGACGAAGCCGCGCTCGAACGCGTGCGCGACACCTTGGACGTCGGTTAGAAGCGAGGCGAGCATCCCGCCAGTGCAGCTCTCCGCGGTCGCAAGCGTGAGGTCACGCTCGGACGCTTTGTCGAGTAGTCTGCGCGTCGCTTCCTCGACCTCGTTTGCGAGAAGGGGCGAGAGGGTTTCGGTTTCCGACAAGATCAAATCCTTGGTTGGCCGGACCGCAACTAGCCCAGAGAGCGCACGGTTCCAAATCGCAGCGCGGAACCGCTGTCCCATTTCCGTTGTTCGGGTGTCATAACCAGGAGGAATTCATGGCTAAGACTGGCAATTCGGAGGAAAAAGGCGGGCTCGCCAGGTTCGACGCGAAAACGGCGGTGGTCGCCGGAATCGGCGCGGCCTGCGCGGTTGCCGTTGGCGCATTCCTACGCTGGCGCAGCAATCGCGACCAAGGCGGGGACGTCCCTCATGCCCCAGCGCTGCGCCATGGCGGCGCGCACGGCCCGGTCGGTGCTTCGGGTAACGTGCGGCCGGCCGGCCGCGGCGCGATGCGCGATCCGCCGGCCAATTGGGACGAGGTCGACGAAGCCTCCGACGAAAGCTTCCCGGCAAGCGACCCGCCCAATCTGTCGCAGCACGTCGACTGAATGTGAAGCGATGGGGATCGGCAGCAAGCGCTGCCGGCCCCTCGCCCATACTTCAGCCTCTTTCCGTAGCGCGGCCCGCGCGGTCGGCGCGGCTTCCCGGCTGGCGTGCATCGCGCAACGCCCCGGCGCGAAGCATAGTCTCGCGGGCAAGCACCAGCTCGCGCATCGCCCGCGCCGTGGCGACACCCCAGACGAGATGCGCGCCGATCATCAGCATGTTGCGAGCGCGCGGGTGGAGGGCCGCCGGCTTGAGAATGCCGGTCCCCGGCAGCCATCCGAGATAGCTCGCCACCCAGACCGCCACTCCTGCGGCAGCGCCGGCCACCGCTCCCGGGCGCACGTTCGCGGCGCCGATCACAGCGCCCGCGGCCGCGCCATAAGCGAAATGGGCCGCGGTCGCGGCGTCGATCGCGGCCTCGTCATCGAGCGGATGCCCGACCCTGACCGCGACCGTCTCCACGATCTCGCGCGGTGGCAGCGGATAGCGTTGCGCGCGCGGCAGGCGGCGATGCAGCCGCGCCATCGCCGAGGTCATGGCGATCGTTCCGGCAATTCCGGCGATGGCGCCAACCAGCAGCCGCCCGCGCAACTTCGGCGAGGCAGGGCTCGTCACGATGCCACGCAGCGCATCGCCGCCGCGGCTTGGCAGAAGAGGACCCGCAGAGAGGCATGATGGTTCACCATCGGGAGAGCGATAACCGCCGGCAGGCCTTTTGTCACCGCGCCGCCGGTCGACCGAGAAGAGTGGCGAGCGCCGCGGCAATCACCCGGAAGGCGCGGTCGTCTAGAACGAACGGCCGTGCTCGCTGAGCTGTTCGTCGAGTGGTGTTCCAAACGGCACCGCATCCGCGAGCGAAAGCCCGTCGAGGATGCGTGCGGTTTCGTCGCGCACCATCAGCATCACGCGGTGGAGGCGGCACTTCTCCTCGGTGATGCAGTGCTTGCAGCTTTGATAAGCGAAGCGGCTCGCGCACGGCAGCAAGCCGAGCGAGCCGCGGGTCAGGCGGACGAGCTCGCCGTAACTGATCTGCTGCGGCGGCTTGGCGAGCCAATAGCCACCGTCGCGGCCGCGACGGGTGCCGACGAGGCCTTCGCGGCTCATTTGCGAGAGCATCACCGTCAGGAATTTGGGCGGGATATTCTGACGCTCCGCAATCTCGCTAAGCTGCACCGGTCCCTCGCCATAGCGGTCAGCGAGATGGAGCATCGCGCGGATCGTGTACCGCGTCCGTTGAGACAGCATGGCAAAGTCATGAACTGCGCGGTTTCACTTGGCAACAGGCGGTGCCGATCCACTGCTAACTTACATCAATTTGTTTTCGGGATTTGGGCTTCAATTGCGATTGAACCGACCTTCCGACTGTGGAAGCAAGATGCACGGCCGGATGGAGACGCCGGAAGAGCGGAGGAGCGGTGAGCAGCAAAGGCTTCCGATCGACTGTGTCGCTCGCTGTTCGAGCTCCAGTCGCGCGTTCGATCGAGCATCCGGCCGCGCATCTCTGGTCGCGATTTGGGCTGTTCCTCCTCGCCGCGACGATCGTGCTGCCGTCCGCGTCGTCGTTGCACGCGCAACGCCAGGTGCCGGCGCGCGCGGTTCCGCTCGCCTCGGCTGCGCCGCGCGATGACGGCCAGTGGACGATGCCGGCGAAGAATTATGCGAGCACCCGCTACAGCGCGCTCGGCCAGATCAACGCCACCAACGTATCGCGGCTGCAGGTCGCGTTCACCTTCTCGACCGGCGTCAACCGGGGCCATGAAGCCTCGCCGCTGGTGGTCGGCAATACGATGTACGTGGTGGCGCCGTTTCCCAACAAATTATTCGCGCTCGACCTGACCAAGCCGGGCGCGCCGGCCAAATGGGTCTATTCGCCCAAGCCGGCGCCTGCGGCGCAGGGCGTCGCCTGCTGCGACGTCGTCAACCGCGGTGCGGTCTATTGGCGCGGGCGGATCATCTACAATGTGCTCGACGGCTATACGGTCGCGGTCGATGCGGCGAGCGGCAAGCAGATCTGGCGGACCAAGGTTGCGGTGATCAACCGCGGCGAGACCGTCACGATGGCGCCGCTGATCGTCAAGGACAAGGTGATGGTCGGCGTGTCGGGCGGCGAGTTCGGCGTGCGCGGCTGGCTGCTCGCGCTCAACGCCGCCAACGGCAGCCTCGCCTGGAAGGCGTATCACACCGGCCCCGACAAGGACGTGTTGATCGGGCCGGGCACGCGAATGTTCTACCCCTCCGACCGCGGCAAGGACCTCGGCGTCAAAAGCTGGCCGCCCGATGCCTGGAAGATCGGCGGGGGAACGATGTGGGGCTGGCTCTCCTACGATCCCGACCTCGATCTGATCTATTACGGCACCGCCAATCCGGGACCGTGGAACCCCAACCAGCGCCCCGGCACCAACAAGTGGACCAACACGCTGTTCGCGCGCGATCCGGACACCGGCGAGGCGCGATGGGCCTATCAGATCATTCCGCACGATCTGTTCGATCATGACACGGTCAACGAATCGATCCTGCTCGACATGCCGGTGCGCGGCCGCATGCGCA
>JAQGLH010000082.1 GCA_028293005.1 Alphaproteobacteria bacterium | reverse complement strand
GCTCGCCGTTCTACGGACGCGCCAAGGCGCACAATCTCGCCCCCTTGTGGCGGGTGCTCGGCGGGCTGGTCACCGAAGAGCCGAAGTCGCCGGCGGTGCCGGCGCATTGGGCCTATGCGGACGTCCGTCCCTATCTGATGGAAGCCTGCGAGATCATCTCGACCGAGGAAGCCGAACGGCGCGTTTTGGTGTTCGAGAACCCCGGCCTCCCCGGCCAGTCGCGCATCACCCCGAGCCTGTTCGCCGGCTACCAGATCATCCTTCCCGGCGAGATCGCACCGGCGCACCGCCACACGGCGTCGGCATTGCGCTTCATCATCGAAGGCAAGGACGCCTACACTGCGGTGGCCGGCGAGAAGACGATGATGGCGCCCGGCGACTTCGTCATCACACCATCATGGACCTGGCACGATCATGGCAATGAATCGGACGGGCCGATGGTCTGGCTCGACGGCCTCGACATGCACATCGTCAATCTGCTCAGCGCGAGCTTCCGCGAAGGCTATGGCGGCGAGGTGCAGCCGCTCCACCGGCCCGAGGGAAGCGCTTATGCCGAGACCGGCTGCAACATGCTTCCGGAAGGCTATGCGCCGGCTTCGCAGACCTCGCCGATCTTCAATTACCCCTACGGCCGCACGCGCGACGCGCTCGACCGGCTCAGCCAAAGCCGCGACCCCGACGACTGCCACGGCTACAAGATGAATTATATCAATCCGGTCACCGGCGGTTCGGCGATGCCGACGATCACCACCGCCATGCAATTGCTGCCAAGGGGCTTCTCGACCCAGCCGTATCGCTCGACCGCGGGCACGATCTTCTCCGTCGTCGAGGGCCGCGGCCGCGTCACGATCGGCGACATCAAGTTCGACTTCGCGCCGCAGAGCCTGTTCGTCGCGCCGAGTTGGTGGCCGATGACATTCGAAGCGTTCGAGGATGCAGTCCTCTTCTCCTATTCGGACCGCGTCGTTCAGGAGAAGCTCGACTTCTTCCGCGAAAGGCGCGGCAATGAATAATTCGGGGATTGATGTGGCGGGAGATTGGGTAGTCGAGCCGCCGCGGCAGGCGTGGGTCCCCGTCGCCGGCGGCGGCCGCTTTCCGGTGCGCCGCGTTTATTGCGTCGGACGCAATTATGCCGAGCATGTCCGCGAGATGGGCGGCGACGAGCGCCAGCCGCCGTTCTTCTTCCAGAAGCCAGCCGATGCGATCGTCCACGGCGGCGGCGCCGTGCCTTATCCGACGCTGACGCAGGACTTCCAGCATGAGATCGAGCTGGTGCTGGCGATCGGGACTGGCGGCAGCGCGATTGCCGAAGGCGAAGCGGCCGCGCACGTCTTCGGCCTTGCGGTCGGGATCGACCTCACCCGCCGCGACGTGCAGATCGAGGCGCGCAAAGCCGGCCGTCCGTGGGAGATCGGCAAGGCGTTCGACCATTCGGCGCCCATCGGTCTGATCGCCCCACTTGCCGGCGGCACGCTCCCGCTCGGCGGCGAGATCGGCCTTCGCGTCAACGGCCAAACCCGGCAGCGGGCCGACCTTAGCGACATGATCTGGAGCGCCGCCGAGGTCGTCAGCACATTGTCGCGCCATTATCGCCTCGAGCCCGGCGATCTCATCTACACCGGAACGCCCGCCGGAGTGAGCCCGCTCGCGGTTGGCGACAGCATCGAAGGCTACGTCGCGGGACTCTCGCCGCTGCACATCACGATCCGCGCCCCCGATGCGCCCGAGCGGCAAGAGGCAAGGGCCTTCGCCGATCCGGCCTAGTTCGGGCCCGCCCCTCTTTCAACGACAGCGGGAGGCGCTTCGGATCAGAACGTGCCCCATTCCCAATGCGCGCGGATCGACCCCGCGCGCTCGTCGACCCAATTCTTGCCGCGTGCATAATCGATCATGGCGTCGAACGCCCGCAGCCGATCCGTAGCGGCGCTCGCGCCGCTCGTTTCGCTGAGCCACGCCACGCGGATCCAGACATGTTCGGCGTCCCAAGCGGTCGCGAATTCCGACAGGTCGTGCCTGCTGATATCGCCGGGCAGGGCGGCCGCCTGAGCCACGGCCCTGAGATCGGTGAAGTTGTCGAGATCGCGAAGCGTCGCCGCACCAAACAGATCGACCGCGACGATCATGCCGCCGCACTCATGCCGCGTCAGCCCCGTCCAACCGCGCCGCGCGCATGCGCGGCGATCAGATCGTTGACCTCGACCGGCGCCTCGAGCTCGACGAGATGGCCAATGCCGTCGATCACCTCGATGCGGCTGTTGCGGATCAGCGCGTGGATCGGCTCGCCATGCTGCTCCTTGGGCGCGAGCTGGTCGGCCGATCCGGTTATGATCAGCGTCGGCACCGCGATATGCTTCGCAAACTCGAGCGTGTTGGTGTTGAACATCATTTGCACCGCATTCTCGAAACCGGCCAGCGACGCGGCATCGAGCAACGAGCCGGCGAGGAAGCGGACGCGGTCGCTGCTGTTCGGCCCGGTCAGCATCCCTGCGAGTACGTCCGGCGGTGCGCCAATCACGCGATCGGGGCTGAGCCATTGCTGCAGCGCCGCCTCGCG
>JAQGLH010000073.1 GCA_028293005.1 Alphaproteobacteria bacterium | reverse complement strand
CGAAATAACTTCGCGCTGCTGGTCCGCCCGTGATTCCACCCGTGATTCTAGGCCACGGCAGACGGACGCCTAGCAGCGCCAGAGGCTGCGCGCTGCGCGCCAAAGGATCGCTAAGCACTCGCTCAGGCTCAACTCACATGGCGTAAGGGCACGTCGCATGGGGTGCTGGCTCGGGACCACTTCCCAGCCGGGAGCACAAGCTGCCACTCCTTAGGAATTCTTCTAAAACAGCCGCTTACCAATGGTGCGGACGGCGGGACTTGAACCCACACTCCCCGGAGGGAAGCAGATTTTAAGTCTGCTGCGTCTACCGATTTCGCCACGTCCGCACGATGATGCTGTGCCCTCGATCAGGCAGGACGCGCAAGCGGATTAGCGGCGGCGCGGAGCGCGGCCGGCTGCGATTACGGCATTTGGAGACTGTAAAAAGCCGGGCAGCGAAGCTCAGACGTTGAGGCGTTCGCGCATTTCCTTGCCGGGTTTGAAATAGGGCACTCGCTTGGCGGCGACGTCGACGGAATCGCCGGTGCGCGGATTGCGGCCCTTGCGCGCGTCGCGGTCACGCGTCGAGAAGGCGCCAAAGCCGCGCAGCTCGATCCGGCCGCCTTTTTGGAGCTGGGTCGTGATCGATTCGAAGAAGGCAGACACGACCCGCTCGATCTCCTTCACGGTGAGATCAGGATGGTCATCACAAAGCTTCTGAACAAGCTCAGATCGGATCACGGCAACCCCCCAAAACACAAACAGCATCCGGCCGGGATCGCCCCGACCGGGCCGGTACTTCGTTACATATAATCCAGATCAACTGCACCGCTTTGGTCCAAAACGCAAGATCGTAACGATTCAACCGCGCGAGAAATGGCGCATTTCGGCACGGGCGAGGGTGCCGATGGGCACGGCCGAGACGTGGCCGAGACTTGGACGAGGCCGATCTAGGCGGGGGCCACGTACCGGCGAGGGGGGCCGTGCACAAAAAAAGCCGGCCCCGGCTGCCCGCCCGTTTGCACGGGGGGCGGCCGGGGCCGGCGCTTGGGCCTTTAGCCGTTCTTCTGCTTCAGCGCTTCGCCGAGAATGTCGCCGAGGCTGGCGCCCGAGTCGGACGAGCCATATTGCGCCACCGCCTGCTTCTCTTCGGCGATCTGCATCGCCTTGACCGAGAAGTTTGGTTTCTTCGAGCGGTCGAAGCCGATCACCATGGCATCGAACTTCTGGCCGACCTGGAAGCGCTCGGGCCGCTGCTCGTCGCGATCGCGGCCGAGATCGGTGCGCTTGATGAAGCCGGTCGCGCCGTCGTCGCCGACCTGCACCTCGAGCCCGCCGTCGCGAACCTCGAGCACGGTCACCGTGACGACGTCGTTCTTCGAGACGCCGCCGCTGCTGCCGCCGGCCGCCGAGGCTGCCGAACGTCCGCCGCGCTCGAGCTGCTTGATGCCCAGCGAGATGCGCTCCTTCTCGACGTCGACATCGAGCACCTGCGCCTGGACGGTCTCGCCCTTATGGTAGAGATTGAGCGCTTCCTCGCCGGTTGCGCCCCAGGCGATGTCGGACATGTGGACCATGCCGTCGACGTCGCCACCAAGGCCGACGAACAGGCCGAATTCGGTGGCGTTCTTGACCTCGCCTTCGACCGTGCTGCCGACCGGATGCTGCTCGGCGAACGCGGCCCAGGGATTGGCCTGCGCCTGCTTGAGGCCGAGGCTGATGCGACGCTTCTCCTCGTCGACCTCGAGCACCGCGACATCGACTTCCTGGCTGGTCGAGACGATCTTGCCGGGATGGACGTTCTTCTTGGTCCAGCTCATCTCGGAGACGTGGACGAGACCCTCGATCCCCGGCTCGAGCTCGACGAATGCGCCATATTCGGTGATGTTCGTCACGCGGCCGCGGAACACGCCGTCGACCGGATATTTGGCCGACGCGCCTTCCCACGGATCGCTCTCGAGCTGTTTCATGCCGAGGCTGATGCGCTGCGTTTCGCGGTTGATGCGGATGATCTGAACGCGGACGGTGTCGCCGATGTTGATCATCTCGCTCGGATGGCCGACGCGGCGATAGCTGAGGTCGGTGACGTGGAGCAGGCCGTCGATCCCGCCGAGATCGACGAACGCGCCGTAATCGGTGATGTTCTTGACGACGCCGTCGATCACCTGGCCCTCATGCAGCGATTGGATGAGACCGGTGCGCTGCTCGGCGCGGGTCTCTTCGAGAATCGCGCGGCGCGAGACGACGATGTTGCCGCGGCGGCGGTCCATCTTGAGGATCTGGAAGGGCTGGGGGATGTCCATCAGCGGGGTGACGTCGCGCACCGGGCGGATGTCGACCTGGCTGCCCGGCAGGAAGGCGACGGCGCCGCTCAGGTCGACGGTGAAGCCGCCCTTGACCCGGCCGAAGATGATGCCTTCGACGCGGGCGGACTGGGTAAACTCGGCCTCGAGCTTGTCCCAGGCAGCCTCGCGGCGGGCGCGGTCGCGGCTGAGCATCGCTTCGCCATTGTGGTTCTCGACGCGGTCGACATAAACCTCGACGACGTCGCCCACGTTGAGTTCGGCCTTCTGGCCCGGCGCGGCAAATTCGCGCAGCGCGACTCGTCCTTCCGAT
>JAQGLH010000057.1 GCA_028293005.1 Alphaproteobacteria bacterium | reverse complement strand
CGCGCCAGCCGATCACGAACTCGCCGATATAGTCGAAACCATATTCGTGGCAGCGCTTCTCGATCGCGCGATATTGCGCCATCGCTTCCTTGCCGTCGGGCGCGGACATCGGCGAGAAATTGATGTGCCCGCCGCCGCCGACCCAGTTCATGATCGAGAATTCGGTCATGTTCGGAACGCCACGCATCAGCTTGGCGCGATATTCCCAGGCAGGATCGTTCTTGCGGTCGAAATAGAATTTCGCGCCGGGGATCTGGCGGAACGCCGCCTCGATCACCTTCCAGGTGTTTTCCATCATCGGCGGCGGCCCGTAGAGCGCGCCGTAGAAATTCCACATGCCGAGATCGTGATCGGTCATGATCTTGTTGCGGATCGAGACCGGAAGCGGACCCTTGCCGTCATAATAATGGCGTCGCGTCGTCTTGGCCGAAGCCTCCCACAGCAGATCGACCGCAACCACGCCGTTGGGGATCAGCTGGTTGATCTTGAGCGGCCGGGCGATGTCGATCAGGCGTTCGAGATCGTCCTCCTTGGGAACGGTGATCATGAACGGCTTGTAGCCCGGCGGCTCGTGCATCAGCCAGATGCCCATCTTGGTGACGACACCGAAGTTGGACTGGGTGAACAGCCCGTCGACGTGCGGCCCGAGCGCATGCTTCGAGACCTGCCAATGCTTCGAGCCCTGCAGGGCGCCCTGGCCGGTGCGCACGACCGTGCCGTCGGCGAGCACCACTTCCATGCCGCATTGCATGATGAAATGGTCGCCGTAAGGCGTGTAGCCCGCGCCATGCTCGAGCGCATTGCCCATCACCCCGCCCCAGGCGGGGGCGGCAGCGTCGATCCACAGCTTGCTGCCCATCTTCTGCAGATGTTGGTAGAGCTGCATGTAGGAGACGCCCGGCTCGACGAGCGCATAGCCGTATTTCTCGTTGACCTCGAGCACGCGATTCATGCGCTTGAGGTCAAGCATGACGTAGCCGGACTTGCGCGGCGCAGGGCCGCCGTAAGCGAAATTGCGGCCGGTGCCGATTGTCCAGACCGGGATCTTGTGATCGTTGACCACCTTGAGGATCTTCTGGATCTGCTCGACGCTTTCGGGCGACACCGCGGCCGACGGCAGCAACGAGCCGTCCGGCAGCGGCGAATAAGCATCGCGGTATGCGGACAGCGGCGTTTCGTCGACGAACACCCATTCGGCGCCGACGATGGCGCGGATCTCGGCGACCGCCGCTTTGAACGTCTGGGCGCTGACGCCTTCGGGAAGAAGTTCCATGATCTAAGCCACCATCTCATATGCCCAGGAAACGAGAAGCCCAGGGCTGCGCCGCGCGAGCAGGCATGGGCCGGAGAAGCAGGTTTGCGGCGGGTTGCCGGAAGCGAGCGCAAGCTTGTCTGCCACGATACCGGCAAGCGCAACCGGCCAGGCACCGCCCGATCGGGCGAGCGCGCCCACCGCTGCATCGACATCGTGGCGCCAGCCACCGCCCTCATAGCGGTGCACCCACCGGAACAGCGGACGTCCGCCGCGCTCGACCAGGAGCTGCTCGGCGATCATCGCCGCCGGATCGGAGGTCAGGCCGACGACGGTGCCGGCAAGGGCGCCGGCCACGACATCGACGTTCAAGGGATCGAGCAGCTCGGTGAGGCCCGGGCTTACCGCGATGATCTTCGACCGGGCGAAGGCGCTTGCGAAACGGCGGCTCTCAGGGGCGCCGACCTCGGCGACCACGCGCACCTGCGGCTGCCCGGCGGCTGCCTGCGCGGAACCGGCGAACGGCGCGAGGCCGATCACACCCACGCCGGCCGCACCCGCGCCCGCGCTCAGCACATCCCTGCGATTGAAACCTAGTGCCGTCATGCCCTCTCCTCCGATGGCGCCCGCTGGTGCCCGGTGCTCCTCGATCCGCCGCGCGCCTTCTCGACCAGCGCGTCGATCCCCGATCGTCCACCGCGTTCACCATCGCGATGCACGCGGGTGAGGTCAAGGATTCGCATGAATGACCGCAACCAGGTTGCGGCGTCAGTGTCGGCCGACGGCAAAGGATGGACGCCAAAGGAAGCGGACTCGCCCCCGGATCGGTGACGGCAGCCATGATGCCTCGGCACTCGGACACCCTTTCGGCGAAACAGGAGGGAGCCGCATCGGCTCCGAAATGAAGATTGCATGGCGTTATTTATCATGCAAGGAATTTTCCCCTGGGGGACAGGAGAGGATAATCCGGACCATGGCGGGCGACATAAAAGAAGCGCGGACGAACGCCGCAGGGCTTTCGACACGATATCTCGAGCAGGGCCAGGGCAAGCCGATCGTGCTCGTCCACGGCGGCGGCGCGGGCGCCGACAGCTGGGGCAATTGGCGGATCAGCATCCCCTTGCTTGCAGCACAGGGCTTTCGCGTGCTCGCGGTCGACATGGTCGGCTTCGGCGACACCGAAAAGCCCGATCCTGCGGCCTTCGATTATTCGCAGGACGCCCGCACCCGGCATCTGGTCGGTTTCCTCGAAGCGCTCGACCTGCGCGATGCGGTGCTGGTCGGCAATTCGATGGGCGGGCTGACTTCGATGGGCGCCACGCTTGCCGTGCCGGACCGGGTCGACAAATTGGTGCTGATGGGCAGCGCCGGCCTGGCCAGCGAGATCACCCCGGCGCTGATGCCGATCCTCAATTATGATTTCACGCCCGAGGGCATGCGCAAGCTGATCAGCTCGCTGACCAACCAGGGCTTCGAGGCTTCCGAGGAGATGGTCCAGTATCGCTGGAAGCGCTCGATCGACGACGAGACGCGCAAGGCCTATTCGGCGACGATGGGCTGGGTCAAGCAGCAGGGCGGCCTCAAGTTCCCCGAGGAAGTGATCGCCTCGGTCAAGCACAAGACCCTGGTGATCGGCGGCAAGCAGGATTTGATCGTTCCGCTGGACAAGGCCTATCGCTTCCTCGAGCTGATCGAGCGCAGCTGGGGCTATATCATCCCCAATTGCGGTCATTGGGCGATGATCGAACACCCCGAGGAATTTGCGGGCGCGCTCACCCATTTCATCAAGAACGCCTGATCGCGTTGCGCTTCGCTGGGGTTCCCGCCGGGTCCGCAGCGTCGCGCCGGGGCTGGCCGCAGGGCCGGCGCAATCGCCGTGAGCGACGACCTCCCCTCCCCTGCGATGAACGATCAATTCATTGCGGAGACAGCCGGCGCCGTTTAACGGAGGCGGCGAATGGCCGAACGGCCGCATGAAGTTACGGGAGAGTTCAATGACTTGGGTTGCATCCTCCGGCGGACGTTCACTGCTCGCGCTCGCAGCCGGCCTGCTGATCGCCGCGCCCGCCGCGGCCAAGGACATTGTCGTCCACATGAAGAACAAGGGCGCCGGCGGCGTGATGGTGTTCGAGCCCGCCTTCGTGCGTGCGCAGGTCGGTGATACCGTTCGCTTCGTTCCGACCGACAAGAGCCACAATGCCGAGACGATCCCCGGCATGCTCCCGCCCGGTGCCGCCTCGTTCAAGGGCAAGATCAACGAGGCGATCGCCTACAAGATCACCAAGCCCGGCGTTTACGGCGTCAAATGCCAGCCGCACGCGAGCATGGGCATGGTCGCGCTGGTCCAGGCGGGAGCGCCCACCAATCTCGCCGCCGCGAAGAGCGCCCCCCTCCCCGGCCTGGCGAAGAAGCGGATGGACGGCCTCCTCGCGCAGGTGAAGTGAGGCACGGGCAAAGCGGGTGCCGGCAAATCGAGACGGGCGCACCACTACGTCAACTTTCTGTTGACCCGCGCGCCAAAGCCTCCCATTTCCGCGCCGGCGGCCCGATGGCGGAGTGGTTACGCAGAGGACTGCAAATCCTTGCACGCCGGTTCGATTCCGGCTCGGGCCTCCAGCCACCTCGGTTCTTCCTGAGTGACATAGCTGCGCTGCGGAGTGGCGCAATTGCGCCGTTCTTGACACTTGCTTCTCGATCAACCTCACACACTCGCTACTCGTTCGTTTTCTCCTCCGCGCTCGGCTCCTCGCCGGGCTTGTAGCGCGGCTTGGGCTGCGGCAGCAGGAAGAGGGCGACACAGAGCAGCGCGATCGCCACTCCCATGCGCGGCGCCACGATCGCGATCGGGACTGCGGCGATCTGGACCAAGGTCGCAATGCCGTAGCGCCGGGTCATTTGTCGGAGAAAGTCGGGCGCGAGCCGTTCGTCCATCACCCGGCGGCCCGACATGCCGTAAAACCATTTGGCCATCCAGGTGCAGGCGGTGAGCGCGAGGCCGACGACCAGGGTCATCGATCCGACAGGCTCGAAGCGCGTGCCGAGGTGGAAGCACCAGATCCGCACCGGATAGGGAATGACGATGATGGCCAGCAGGAACAGGAGGTTGAGCGCGCCGAACCAATGATCGCTCTTGGCGTAGATGCGGCCCGAATAATGGTGCTGCAGCCAATAGGCGCCGATCACGCCATAGCACAGCACCAGCGCGAGATGTTCGCGCCACTGTTCGGCCATGGCCCTTGCCAGATCGCTGTAGCCATGCGGGCCGTCGGGAGACCCGGGGACCTTGATCTCGACGATCAGCAGGGTCAGCGCAATCGCAAAAACCGCGTCGCTGAACCCCTCGAAGCGGTTGAGCCCGCGCTCGGCACCATGGGTCTTGGCGTGGGTGCGCTGAGCCATCGCCGCCAAACGCTCCGCGCCCGCGCAAGGTTGCTGCAAGGTTGCTGCAAGGTTGCTGGGCCGGACTGCCACCGAGAAGGAGACAGCGTCGCCCAGCTCGCGCCGGTGCTTGGAGAAGTTGGAATCCCGACGCGCAAGACGGCGGTCGAGCCGCTTATATTCGATCGCCAAACGCCGGAGCGTGGTGCGATTGCGTATTCCTAGACTCTCCCGGTCAGCGCACGTTCGAGCACATGCCGTGCAGCGGCAGCATCGAACGGCAATGGATTGCCGCCGGCCGAAGGATCGGATTCGGCCATTCGTGCGATGAGCTCGCTGCGATCATCGCCAACACCGATCTCGGCCAGGCTGTGGGGGATGGAAAGCTGTTGGCGAAGCCGCAACACCCACTGCAGCAAGCCATCGAAGCTGGGGTCCGCAAGCCCGATATAGCTTGCAAGACAGGCTATCCGCGCTTCGAGCGCAGAGCGATTATAGGCGAGCACGTAAGGCATCAGCACGGCATTCGTCAGCCCGTGATGGGTGTCGTAGAGCGCGCCGATCGTGTGCGAGAGGGCATGCATTCCGCCCAGCCCTTTCTGAAAGGCGGTCGCGCCCATCGTCGCGGCGATCAGCATGTTTCCGCGCGCATCGAGATCGCTCCCGTCCTGGTACGCACGCACAAGCCAGTCGTGGACGAGCTTGCTGCCTTCGGCCGCAATGCCGTCGGCCATCGGGTGAAAGCCGGGCGCGCAATAGGCTTCGAGACAATGCGACAAAGCGTCCATTCCGGTCGCGGCGGTGATATGCGGCGGCAGGCCGATCGTAAGCTCCGGATCCAGGATGACGATCGCCGGCATCATGCGCGGATGGAAGATGATCTTCTTCCTGCGCTCGGTTTCGTCGACGATGACGCCGGCGCGACCGACCTCCGATCCTGTCCCGGCGGTGGTCGGAATGGCGATGACCGGGGCTATGGCGCGCACATCGGCCCGGCTCCACCAGTCTTGCTTGTCCTCGAAGTCCCAGAGCGGGCGTGACTGCCCGGACATGAAGGCAATCATCTTGCCGACGTCGAGCGCGCTTCCGCCACCCAGGGCAATGACCCCGTCATGGCTGCCCAAGGCATAGGCGGCGACTCCGCCTTCGACGTCGGCGCCGACGGGGTTGGCGTGGATGTCCGCGAATAGCTCGGTTGCAATGCCTGCGGCTCGGTTGGTGGAAACGGCGTTTCGCACGAACGGCATTTGCGCCAGCCCCGGATCGGTGACGAGGAGCGGACGCGCAATGTCCAGCGCGCGGCACGCATCGGGAAGCTCGGCAATCCTGCCCGCGCCGAAGCGGATAGTCGTCGGGTAGTTCCAGTCCGCTCGCGGCAACATCAACGGCACCTCAGACGACGATCAGACGATGCGATATGCTGGCAGGCGTATCACATATTCCCGCGCGGATCAGCGAGCGGCATGCGACGCGCAGCGCATGCCGAGGAGTCGGCCCATTCCGGCGGCGGGGTCATGCCGGCGCCGACTTTCTGCGCGCGAACACCAGCATTGCAGCTACTTGCACGGCAAGGCACAGCAAGGCGGACAGCGCCATCAACATACTCAACGCCTCCGTCGGATCGGCGAACAATTTGCGGCCCGCCAGGTCTGAACCGAGGGCGCCTGCAAGCATCGTGATCGTCCCGATCAGCGAGGATATCGCCCCGGCAGCCTCGCCTGCGGGCTCGAGCGCCTTGGCGGTCGTAAGCGGAGCGATGATCCCGAAGGCCAGGACATAGCCGGTCACGAGCAGCCAGAATATGACCAGCGGAACCCCGTCCTGCGCCTGCGCGATCAGCCCCACGCCGGCGGCGGCGGCAATGACGCAGCCCAGCGAGATCAGCCGGTCCCGGCCCAATCGGGTGAGCTGCCGCGCAAGCATCGACCCGAGGATGAACGCCGCGGCGGCGATCGAGAACGAAATGCCGAACGCGAAGGCGGTGACGCCATAACGGTCGAGCATCGCCGCTGCGCTGATTGCGAGGAACGCGCCGTAACCGAAATAGATCGCCGAACCGATGATGGTCGGAACGAGAACGTCGCTTCGTACCAGCAGCGGCAGCGCACCACGAAGCGAAACCCGCGAGCGCGCCGCCCCGGTCCCACGCACGGGGGTCAGGAAAAGCGCCATGCTGACTAGCAGGAGC
>JAQGLH010000027.1 GCA_028293005.1 Alphaproteobacteria bacterium | reverse complement strand
TGGCCGGAGACGATCTGGAGGATCGTCATCCATTGGTCGCGGTCGAGCGTGCCGCCGACCTGCTCGCCCTCGGGCAGCAAAAGATAATATTTGACGTCGAGCAAGCGCGCGGTGTTGTCGCCGCGCTCGACCACGGATCCGAGGCGCATGAACCAATAGGCCTCGCTGCGCAGCATACGCGCCAGCGCGCCTTCGAAGCCGCGCGTCTCCGCCTTGAGGTCCTCGACCAGGTTGAGCGTTGCGCGGGTGCCGCCCGGGCTGGTGCGGTCGCGGATGATCAGCCAAGCGCGGTTGATCGCCTCCCACACTTCGTGGGTGAGCACGTTGCGCGCCGCACGGGCGTTGTCGCGAGCGCGCGAGATGCACGATCGGATCGAGCTTGGATTGTCCTTGCTGAGCGCGAGATGGCGACGCGCGCTGAAGGCGCCGAGGCTTTCACCCCTCGCGTCCAACGGGTCGCTCGCGCCGACCACCGCGAGCGCGCTCTTCCACGCTCCGTCGGTGCCACGGCGAGCGGACAGCGAGCCGAGCCGGATCGTCGCCTCGATCAGGCGCGTCGTGAATTCGGCGCGCTCCATGTAGCGGCCCATCCAGTAGAGGCTCGCGGCGGTTCGCGAGAGCATGTCAGCCATTGATGCCTCGGGCATTGGCCGCTTCTTCGTCGGCCGCAAGCACGAAACTGTCCTTGGTGCCACCACCCTGGCTCGAATTGACCACCAGCGATCCGTCGCGAAGCGCGACGCGAGTGAGGCCGCCCGGCACCGTCGTGACGCCGTCCGCGCCGGTCAGCACGAAAGGCCGAAAATCGACGTGGCGCGGCGCCAGCCCTTCGGCGGTGATAGTCGGCACGGTCGACAGCGCCAGCGTCGGTTGCGCGATATAGCCTTCGGGCTCAGCAATCAGCGCCGCGCGCATCGTCTCGATCTCGGCCTTGGTCGCGGTCGGGCAGACGAGGAGGCCGTAGCCGCCCGAGCCGTCAACCGGCTTGACGACCAGTTTCTCCAGATTGTCGAGCGTGTAGCGGAGCGCCTCGGGCTCGCGGCAACGCCAGGTCTCGACGTTGGGGAGCTTGGCCTCCTCGCCGGTATAATAACGCACGATCTCGGGCATGTAGGAGTAGATCGCCTTGTCGTCGGCGATGCCGCTGCCCGGCGCATTCACCAACGTCACGTTGCCGGCGAGATAGGCCGCCATCAGCCCCGGCACGCCGAGCATCGAATCGGGCCTGAACAGCAAGGGATCGAGAAAGACGTCGTCGATCCGCCGGTAGACGACGTCGACCCGCACCCGCCCGTCGATCGTCCGCATCCAGACGATGTCGTCGTCGACCTCGAGATCGGAACCCTCGACGAGCTCGATCCCCATCTGGTTGGCGAGGAAGCTGTGCTCGTAGAAGGCTGAATTGTGATGGCCGGGGGTGAGCAGCACGCAACGCGGCTCGCGCGCGGCGTCAGGCGCCACCGAGTGAAGGGTGTCGCGCAGCAATTCGGGGTAGGAATCGACCGGACGCACGCTCAGAGCATCGAACAATTCCGGGCAGAGCCGCAGCATCGCCTCGCGATTTTCGATCATGTACGAGACGCCGGAAGGCGTGCGCGCATTGTCCTCGAGCACGTAGAATTGGTCCGGACCGGTGCGGATCAGGTCGATCCCGCAAATATGCGCATAAATGCCGTGCGGCGGACGAACGCCCGCGACCGGGATGCAGAATTGGGCATTGCCCAGCACCAGATCGGCCGGGATCACTCCGTCCGCAATGATGTGCCGCGCGCCGTAGACATCCTCGATGAAGGTGTTGATCGCGCGGACCCGTTGCTCAAGCCCGGCGGACAGACTTTGCCATTCGCGCGCCGAGAAAATCCGCGGGATGATGTCGAACGGGATGATGCGCTCGGCCGCATCCTCTTCGCCATAGACGTTGAACGTGATGCCGAGACTGCGGAACGCCGCTTCGGCCGCCTTCTGGCGCCGGTCGAGATCGGCCGGCGATGTCGCGGAAAGCCATCCGCCGAGCGGCTCGAAACCTTCGCGGATCTGTTTGCCGCGGCTTTCCCCCCAAAGCTCGTCGAACGCCGTCAATGCCGCACCGAACCTCTCGCCTAGAGATTGCTGATCTTGACCTTAGAATGCACCAAATCGAGGGGCTTACAATACTTATTTTGCAGTGCAGCATACCGCACCGGGAGCGCGGCCTAGCCGGACGAGTCCGACGGGCGGCTCGGCGGAACGAACTTGTCGAGGATCCAGGCGCAAGCGGAAGCCCAATCGTCGATCCGGACGTGCGCGTCGGGCGCCGGTGGCATGTGCGCGGCGACGGTCGGCTCGGCGATCATATGGAGGCGCCACACGCCCGGGGCGTGCTCGGCGACCGACTTGTGATGCGGGGCGAGATCGTCGACGAACACCGTCGCGCTCGGCTGATAGCGCTGGAGCAGCTCGCGCACCGGCCGGCCCTTGCCGCCGCTGTTGCACAGCACCTCGTGGCGGATGTCGAACGCTTCGAGCTGCGCGACGCGGCTCGCCTGATATTCATCGCCGAGGTTGGTGAGAATGACGATGTCGGCCACCTCCGCGATTCGGGACAGCGCCTCGACCGCGCCGGGCACGACATTCTGGCGGTGCATCTCGCTGTCGAAAAAATCGTCGAGCAGCGACAGCACGCGCGGGTGGGGAACGGGTATTCCGTTCTTGCGGTCGCGCACCGCGTTCAGAAATCCCTCCTCCTCGAGCATGAAAGCATAATCATGTGCCTCGTCGAGCCATTCGGCGAAATGGGCGACCATGTGGAGCAGCACCTCGTCGCAGTCGCTGATCAGCAACGGGCGGCTCAACGCTCAAGGCTCCGGCGGGCTTCGACCAGCGCCGTGGGCGCGACACCCAGGGCATCGGCGCAGGCAAGGAGATCGGACTCATGCCCTTCGAGGAAGCGAAGCAATGCGGCGAGCAGCGCCGGATCGGCCAGGCGCGAGCGCAGATCGTCCGGGGTGAGGCCGGTCAGCGCGAGCAGCCGATCGGCGCGGGCCTCGTCCGACAATGTCCAGCCGAGCGCCGACAGCGCCAGCGTCGCCGCCGCCTCGCCATCTCTTCCGGCGTCGTTCGGTGCCGCCCGATTTGTGTCTCTATTGGCCATCGCCTAAGGTCACCCCCGGTTCTAAAGGCGAGCGCGTGGGACAAAAAATTCTCGTTGTCGAGGACAACGAACTCAATCTGAAGCTGTTCTGCGACCTCCTGCGCGCGCACGGCTATGAGGCGGAGCCGGTCCGCGACGGGCGCGAGGCGGTAGAACGCGCGCGGGCGTTCGCGCCGGATCTCGTCGTCATGGACATCCAGATGCCGCATATCAGCGGCCTCGAGCTGATCGAGCAGATCAAGGCGGACGAGTCGCTAAAGGTGATCCCGATCATGGCGGTCACCGCTTATGCCGCAAAGGGCGACGAGGAACGGATCCGCGGCGCGGGCGCCGAGGGCTATGTCTCCAAGCCGATCTCGGTGCTCAAGTTCGTCGAGGCGGTGGCGGCGCTGCTCGCGCCGCCGGTGCCGGACGACGCGCCTGGCGGGGAGGCCGAAACCGCCCCCGGCCGATGAACATCGGCTGACGACTGCATTCAGACATCGCTCAATCGAATCAATGCATAAGCACCTGGTCGACGGAGACCGGCAAGGCGATCGCGCTCAAGCGCGGCCGGCCGGGATCCGAAGCAAGTGGATCAAGGAGCAGTGCCATGTTTAAGAAGATCAGCCTCACCGCAGCCGCTGCCGTCAGCGCATTCGCGGCAATGCCTGCCGCGGCCGACGCGCGTCCCGGCTATTATGACAACGGCTACAGCAACGGCTATTACGGGCAGTCCTACGGGGCCGACCGTTCGTATCGCGGAGACCGCGCCTACCGGGGCGACCGTTCGTATCGCGGGGACCGCGCCTATCGGGGCGGCCGCTCGTATCGCGGCGACAATTACGGCCGCGGCTACGACAACGGCTATTAC
Source organism: Alphaproteobacteria bacterium (assembly GCA_028293005.1). The sequence continues at coordinate 1,726 of JAQGLH010000027.1, read as the reverse complement.
GGCCGCAGCAGCCGCTACTATGGTTACGACAACCGCCGCTGCGGCAGCGGCACGACCGGAACGATCCTCGGCGCAATCGCCGGCGGCCTGATCGGCAAGGAGGTCGCCCAGGGTGGGCGTTACCGCCGCGGCGACGGCACCGCCGGTGCGATTATCGGCGCGGGTGTCGGCGCGCTCGCCGGACGGGCGATCGACCGGAATTGCTGAACCCGGAATTGCTGAACATCGCAATAGCGCCGGCTTCGGCCGGCGCTGACCAGACCCCCCGAGTCGCGTAACGGGGGCGGGGGTCGGCACTCCACCGAGTGCCGGCCCCCAACTTTTTTGCCAGGATAGATGCCACGCGGACTTGGCGCGGGCTGCCCGCGGGGGCCGCTAGGCTTGCGAGCGATCGGGCTCGAACGAGGCGACTCGCCGCGCCTGCTGCCACAGCTCGAGGTACTTGTCTTGATGGCGGGTGGCGAGGCGCATGGCTTCGGAATCGTCGGCGGCGTCGATTTCCTCGAACGCGATGATGCTGCCGTCAGGCGAACCGTTGCGCACATAGAGACGATAATAGGCCATCGTTTCCCTGGGGAGCTGCGGCGGGAGCGCGACATGGTCTCTCAGCCACCAGTATGCCGAGTTAGGCTGGTGATAAGTATCTTTAACAGAGCGGCAAATTGTACGCTCTGATCGAGATCAAGCACTTTGTCGAAAGCCAGGCGGCCGAGTCCGAAGGTCGCGATCTTCACCTCGATCGATGCGTGCGCCCGCCGTCGCGCCCCGATTCGCGCCGGGATTCGCGCCGGCTAGACGCGGTCGGCGTCGAACAGGCCGGCGAGCTGCTCGACCATCGTCCCGCCGAGCTGCTCGGCGTCCATGATCGTGACCGCCCGGCTGTAATAACGTGTGACGTCGTGGCCGATCCCGATTGCGACCAGCTCGACCGGGGAGCGAGCCTCGATCCAGCCGATTACCTGGCGCAGATGGCGCTCGAGATAGGTGCCGTTGTTCACCGACAGCGTCGAATCGTCGACCGGTGCGCCGTCCGAGATCACCATCAGGATGCGCCGCTCCTCGGACCGGCCGATCAGGCGGTTGTGCGCCCAAAGCAAGGCCTCGCCGTCGATATTTTCCTTGAGCAGGCCCTCGCGCATCATCAGCCCGAGGTTCTTGCGCGCGCGCCGCCAGGGCTCGTCGGCATCCTTGTAGACGATGTGCCGCAAATCATTGAGCCGGCCGGGGTGCGGCGGACGGCCTTCGGCGAGCCAGTTCTCGCGCGACTGGCCGCCCTTCCAGGCGCGCGTGGTGAAGCCCAATATCTCGACCTTGACCCCGCACCGCTCGAGCGTCCGCGCGAGAATATCGGCCGAGATCGCCGCGATCGAGATCGGCCGGCCACGCATCGAGCCGCTGTTGTCGATCAGCAAAGTCACGACCGTGTCGCGGAAATCGGTATCGCGCTCGATCTTGTAGGACAGCGAATGCGCCGGGTTGACGATCACGCGCGCCAGCCGAGCCGCATCGAGTAGGCCTTCCTCCTGGTCGAAATCCCAGCTGCGGTTCTGCTGCGCCATAAGTCGGCGCTGGAGGCGGTTCGCGAGCTTGGTGACCGCGCCCTGGAGGTGGACGTGCTGCTTGTCGAGATAGGAACTGAGCCGGCCGAGCTCCTCGACGTCGCAGAGTTCGGTCGCCGTGACGACCTCGTCTTAGCGGGTGGTGAAGATGCGATAGTTGAAGTTCG
>JAQGLH010000015.1 GCA_028293005.1 Alphaproteobacteria bacterium | reverse complement strand
CGCTGATCCGTCCGCACGCCGCGCGACGTGCCGCCCGCTTCTTCGTCGAGAAGTTTCCGGGCCGCTCGCTCTATGCGGTGAAGGCGAATCCGTCGCCCGATCTGCTCACCTTGCTGTGGGAAAGCGGCGTCACGCATTATGACGTGGCGTCGATCGCCGAGGTACGCCTGGTCGCCACGACCCTGCCCGACGCGACCCAGTGCTTCATGCACCCGGTCAAGGCTGAAGAGGCGATCCGAGAGGCCTATTTCAGCCACGGCGTCCGCACCTTCTCGCTCGATACGATCGAGGAGTTGCACAAGATCATGCGCGCGACGCGCGACGCAACCGATCTCAACCTGTGCGTCCGCCTGCGCGTGTCGTCGGATCATGCGAAGCTCAGTCTGGCATCCAAATTCGGCGCCGATCCGGGCGAGGTGAAGGAGCTTCTGCTCGCCGCCCGCCAGGCCGCCGACGCGCTGGGGCTCTGCTTCCATGTCGGCAGCCAGGCGATGTCTCCGGCCGCTTACAGCGAGGCACTGGCGCGCGTGCGCGCCGCGATCGTCGAGGCAGCGGTGACGGTCGACATCGTCGACGTCGGCGGCGGCTTCCCCTCCTCCTATCCGGGCATGGAGCCCCCGCCGCTCGAGGCCTATTTCGACGTCATCCACAAGGGCTTCGAAGCGCTGCCGATCAGCTATTCGGCGGAGCTGTGGTGCGAGCCGGGCCGCGCCTTGTGCGCGGAATATGGGAGCGTGCTGGTGCGCGTCGAAAAACGCCGCGGCGACGAGCTCTACATCAACGACGGTGCCTATGGCGCCTTGTTCGATGCAGCGCATATCGGCTGGCGCTTCCCGGTGAAGCTGGTCCGTGCCGAAGGCTCGGACGCGCGCGACATGGCGTTCAGCTTCTACGGTCCAACCTGCGACGATCTCGATCATATGGCCGGGCCGTTCATGCTCCCGGCCGACGTCGGTGCCGGCGACTATATCGAGATCGGCATGCTCGGCGCCTATGGCTGCGCGATGCGCACCGGCTTCAACGGATTCGGGTCGGATCTCAAGGTGATCTGCGAGGACGAGCCGATGGCCACGCTCTACGGCGCCGACGAGGACGAGAGTGTTCGCTCGAACGTCGTGAAACTGTAGCAGCGCACAAAGGTTTGGAATCGTCAGGACGTCGCGCCGGCCGCTCCGGCGCGCGTCGGGCGAGGCTTTTGAGCGGCGGCAAGCGTTTGATCGCCAAGCATTTTGATTAGGAAAAACCGACGGCCCACGGGCCAAGGCGGCGCATTTTCGAAGGAAGACCAATGAACGACGAGGCCCCTGTCAACGACACCCGCAAGGCGGAGCTGCTTTCGACCGAGGTCGAGCATATCGACATCAAGAGCTTCGACGCGCGCCCGATCGTCGATGCGATGAAGAAGATGAGCTTCACCAGCCGCGACCTCGGTCGTGCCACCGAAATCTACAACACGATGCTCGCCGACAAGGATTGCTCGATCATCCTCGTGGTGGCGGGGTCGACCTCGGCCGGCGGCTGCATGGATCTCTACGCCGACCTGGTGAAGTACAATATGGTCGACGCGATCGTCGCGACCGGCGCGACCGTCGTCGACATGGATTTCTTCGAGGCGCTCGGCCACAAACATTATCAGGCGCTCAAGGTCCCCGACGACGATACGCTGCGCTCGCTCTACATCGATCGCATCTACGACACCTATATCGACGAGGAAGCGCTGCAGCAGACCGATCACACGATCGGTGCGATCGCCAACAGCCTCGAGCCGCGGCCTTATTCGTCGCGCGCATTCATCCGCGAAATGGGCAAGTGGCTGGTCGAAAACGGCAAGAAGGACAACAGCCTGGTCAAGCTCGCTTACGAGCACGACGTGCCGATCTTCTGCCCGGCGTTCACGGACAGCTCGGCTGGCTTCGGCCTGGTCAAGCACCAGGTCGACGCGATGAAGGCCGGCCGTCAATATTTGACGATGGATTCGATCGCCGATTTCCGCGAGCTGACCGACATCAAGATCAAGGCGGGCACCACCGGGCTGCTGATGATCGGCGGCGGCGTGCCGAAGAACTTCACGCAGGATACGGTGGTCTGCGCCGAGATTCTCGGTCACGACGTCGAGGTTCACAAATATGCGATCCAGATCACCGTCGCGGACGTGCGCGACGGCGCCTGCTCCTCCTCGACGCTGCAGGAAGCGGCGAGCTGGGGCAAGGTCTCGACCGCGCTCGAGCAGATGGTGTTCGCCGAAGCGACCAGCGTGCTGCCGTTGCTCGGCTCGGACGCCTATCACCGCGGCCACTGGCGCGACCGCGCCAAGCGCGCGTTCGGCAAATTGTTCGAATAGGCCACCAGGAAGCCCTCCGCCACTTAAGCGGTGGATGCGGTATTCCGGGGACACAATACTTATTTCTGCGGACAGCTGTTCCGAAAAACCCGCTGACCCTCAATTAGGTATTGTGTCCCCGAATTACCGAAGTGTCCCCGAATTACCGAAATTGTTCGAATAGGTTCACCAGGAGGTCCTCCACCACTTAAGCGGTGGCTCTTTCCTTTATCGCGTGAACGCAGCCGCCAACTCGACGTGGGTCGACCAGCGGAACTGGCCGACCGGCTTCACCCATGCGAGCCGATAGCCGCCATCGATCAACATCTTCGCGTCGCGTGCGAAGGTTGCGGGATTGCACGAGACATAGGCGATGTTGGCGACCGCCGAGCGGGCGAGATGCGCCGCTTGCTCCTTCGCCCCGGCGCGCGGCGGATCGAGCACGACGGCGACGAACCGTGCCAGCTCCTTCTCGTCGAGCGGCGCGCGGAACAGGTCGCGATAATCGACGAAGATCTGGCGCTGCGCGCGGTTGGCGGCGCTCTTGAGCGCCAGCACCGCGTCGCGATCGCCGTCGGCGGCAAAAATGCGGCCCTCGATCGACAAAGCGAATGTACCGAGGCCCGCGAAAAGGTCGGCGACGATCTGCGCGCCCCCCAGCCCCAGCCTGACCGCCTCGACCAGCGCCGCCTCGCCCTCTCGCGTCGCCTGGAGAAAGGCGCCGTACGGCAGCGGCACCGCGACGCCGCCCAGCGTGATCGTGACAGGCTCGGGCTCCCAGCGTGTTTGCGGTCCAAAGCCCTCGTCGATCGCCAGCCGGGCGAGGTGGTGGCCCTCGGCGAACGCGCTGAGCGCCTCGGCGCTGCGAAGCCCGTCGGCGGCGACATTCTCGATCAGCACGTCGGGTCCCTGGTCCGCCAGCGTCACCCGCACCGTCGCGGCCTTGCGCTGCGCCAGCAGCTCGCCCGTCAGCCGGCGCAGCGGCTCGATCAGCGCGAACAACTCGGGGCGAAGGATGTGGCATTCGCGCATATCGAGGATGCGATGGCTCGCCTCCGCCTTGAACCCCAGCAGCATGCGATTGCCGCGCTTTTCGGCGCTTAGCGCCGCCCGCCGGCGGCTCAGTGGCGGCGAGATGTGCGGCGGCAGGATCTCGGGAGCGACGATCCCCTGCGACGCGAGCGCCGCCGCGATGCGGTCCGTGACAAAGGCCGCATAAGCCCCCTCGTCGAGGTGCTGGAGCTGGCAGCCACCGCATTCGGGGAAATGGCGGCACGGCGGGGGGACATGATGCGGCCCAGGCGTCACCGCGCCGTCCTCGCCGACGAGATCGCCGGGCGCCGCCAACGGCACGTGGCGGTTGGTCTCGGTCACGCCGTCGCCGCGTGCCGCAATGCGGACGATCGTTTCCACTCAGCTCACCTTCCTTGTGCCATCACCATCGGCAGGGCCGAGATCAGATCGTCGGCAATCAACGCATCACCCGCCGCCTCGGCAGCGCGACCATGCAGCCAGACGCCGGCGCAGGCAGCGTCGAACGGCTCCAGGCCGCGCGCGCGCATTGCGGCGATGATTCCGGTCAGCACATCCCCGGTGCCGGCGCTCGCCAGCGCGGCCGGCGCGGGCGGTGCTATCGCCGCGCGCCCATCGGGCGCGGCGACCACGGTGTCCGCGCCCTTGAACACGATCACCGCGCCGGTGCCGCGCGCGGCGGCGCAGGCCTGCTCGATCTTGGTACCCGGCGGCGTGCCGAACAGCTGCTCGAACTCGCCGGCATGTGGGGTCAGGATGGCGTCCGCCGTCCGGCGCGGCAACTCCGCACGGCGTGCGAGCAGCACCAAGGCGTCGGCATCGAGCACCAGCGGCGCGCTCGATGCAAGCGCCTGATCGAGCAGCGCCTCCGCCTCGGCGTCGCGGCCGAGCCCGGGGCCGATCGCGATCGCGCCGATGCGCTGATCCTCGAACGGATCGCCGGTACCGTGATCGCGCACCACGGCCAGCGGCACCGCAACCTCGCCGCCGCCGATCAGCCGCACATAGCCTGCGCCGGCCCGCAGCGCCGCGCCGGCGGCGAGCCCCGCGGCACCCGCCATCGCTCCGGCGAGGACGGCGACGTAGCCGCGGCTATATTTGTGGTCGTCGGGCCCCGGCAGCTGCAACGCGGGGCGTCCGATCGCGTGCAGCCGGCTTTCGGCGGGCACGCCGATGTCGGCCAGGATCAGGCGGCCGACGTGGCGCGCCGCCGGCTGGAGCAGGTGCGAGGGCTTGAGCGCGGCAAAGGTGATCGTGAGATCATAATCGGGAACGGGCGAGAGCACTCCGCCCTCGTCGGTGCTCACCCCGCTCGGCAGATCGATCGCGACACGAATCCTCGCTTCGTCCGCAAGCCGCATCAGCGCCGCCACCGTGTCCAGATCGAGCGGCCGGACGAGGCCGATGCCGAACAAGGCGTCGATCAGCAGCGGAGCGCCCGTCGCCGCGCTCAAATCCTCGACCTCGCCGGCCCAGCCGGCGCGCGCCCAGCGCGCGCTGGTCGTGCGCGGCTCGGCAAAGGCGGCAACGCGCACCGGCACGCCGCGCTCGTGCAGCAGCCGCGCGATGACATAGCCGTCGCCGCCATTGTTGCCCGGGCCGCAGAGCACCAGGGTCGGCCGCGGGCCGGCATAGCGCCAGATCGCGTCGGCGGCCGCGGTGCCGGCGCGATCCATCAATTCCTCGGCCGACGTGCCGGCAGCGATCACCGCCTCCTCGGCAGCGCGAATCTCGTCAGCGGTCAGGATGAAGCGCCGGCTCACTGCTCAGCGCGACGCGGATTTCACCGTCGCCGGAAGACGATAACGGTCGTTGCCGATCGCCACCTCGATCAGGCCTTCGCCGGCAGGCGTGACGACCGCCTGCTCGGCGCCGTCGGCGGCGACGACACCGCGCCCATCGCGGGCGATGACGAGGCGCCGGAAGCCGCCGTCGGGCGCTCTCAGCACGAGTGTCGTGCCGTCCGCGCCGCGCATCGTCTCGATCGTGCAGGCGCGTTCCCATTGCCGGCTGTCGCCGGTCGCGCAGGCGATGACGCCTTCCCCCTTGACGGCCGACGGCTGGGTGGCCCCGCTGCCTGGGGCTTTGCTGTCGCCGCATGCGGCGAGCAGGACGGTGACGGCGATGATCGGGCCAAAGCTTTTCATGGGATGGGTCTGGTCGAATGCGAGCGATCAGGCAAGCGCGGCGCAGGTTCGCGTGACGATCGGCGCCAGCCGCTGCGCCCATTGCTCGACGCCCTGGGCGTCGACGATCAGATCCTGCCTGATCTCGAAGCCGAGATAGGGCAGGCCCCGGCTTTCGGCATGGCGGTTCATCGTCGCGTTGAGGTCGCGCCCGGAATAAGGCTGGTTGTCGCCGGTCGGGATGCCCTGCGCGCGCAGCATCGGGATCGCCAGCCGCGCCGCACGATCGTCCTCATTGTAGAGAATTCCCACCTGCCAGGGCCGCGCTTCCTCGGGCCGCGTCGCGAGCTGCGGGGTGAAACTGTGCAGGCTCACGATCATGCGCGGCTGGAGCCTGTCCAACTGGTCGCTTATCAACCCGTGATAGGGCGTCCAGAAGCGCGCGATCCGCGCTTCGCGCTGCAGCGCGTCGAGCCTGGCGTTGCCCGCGATGACATGGCCGTCGCTGATCGCCGGAATGAGATTCTCCTCGTCCGGGTCGCGATTGAAGTCGATCACCAGCCGCGAAACCCTGGCCACGATCGCGGGTGCGCCAAGTCGCGCCGCAAGCGCACGGGTCAGCGGCTCGATGCCGATGTCGGCGGCGACATGTTCGCCGAGCAATGCGGGCGGAATCTGAAGATCGATGCCGTCCGGAATGCGGTTCGAGGCGTGGTCGGCGATCAGCAGCAGATCGCTGGTGCCAACGGCGGGAACGAATATGGCAATCTCGGTCATGACGCGGAGTCTGGAACCCTGTACTTCGGGAGGAAGGGACGAAGCCTGGTAGCAAGTTGCCACCATTGCGGCTGTTCGGCGGCAATCGCAGCGAAGGTCGCGTCGCGGTCTGCCTCGCTCGCGAACAACGCGAAGCAGGTCGCCCCCGATCCCGACATACGCGCAAGCATGCTTCCTTTCGCGGCCGCGAGGCGGCCCAGGACTTCGCGAATTTGAGGCGCGAGCGTCATCGCCGGCGGCTCGAGATCGTTGCGGCCCGCGAGCGACTCGCTCAGCGCGTCGCCGCGGCCGAGCGGGCCGCGATCGATGCCGTCCCAGGCCTTGAACACGGCAGCGGTCGAGAGCGGTATGCGCGGGTTGACGAGCAGCACGGGCAGCCCCGCCACCGAGCCGTCCGCCGCCGGGAGGAGCTGGTCGCCCCTCGCCTCGCCGCGGAGCGTTTCCGAGACGACGCAGGCGGGAACGTCGGCGCCCAGTTGCCGGCCGATCTCGATCAATTCGTGCGCATCGACAGGCAGCTTCCACCACCGTGCCAACAGGCGCAGCACCGCCGCGGCATCCGCCGAACCGCCGCCGATCCCCGCCGCGACCGGAAGCTTTTTGTCGAGACGCAGCGCGGCGCCTTCGGCGACGCCGTAGCGGCCGCGGAGCGCGTTCGCCGCCTTGAGGATGATGTTGTCGCTCGAAGGCGGGAGCACCGCCGCAAATTCTCCGGCCACGTCGAGGTTCAAACCCTCCCCGGCGGCGACGCTGAGCCGGTCGCCTCCCTCGGCAAAGGCGAAAATCGTCTCGATGTCATGATAGCCGTCGGCAGCGCGCCGCCGCACATGCAGCGCCAGGTTGATCTTGGCGTAGGCAATCTCTTCCATCAGGGAGCGGCAAGGTTCGGCGCGAGGCCTGTCTCCAGTTTCGCGCGGAGGCGCTCGGCGTCCTTGCGCTCGGCCGAGACGAGCGCGGCGCTCCAGGCGTAGCGCGCCTCATAGCGGCGGCCGGCGCTGAAATAGGCGTCGCCGAGATGCTCGTTGATCGCCGCATCGGTCGGCTCGCCGAGCACCGCAGTCTCGAGCAGCGCGATCGCGTTGGCGACATCGCCCTGAAGGTAGCGCGCCCAGCCGAGCGAATCGGTGATTTGGGGACTGTCCGGATCGAGCCGATTGGCCTTGCGGATCAATTTTTCCGCCTCGGGGATATTCTCGCGGCGCTCAAGCTGCGCATAACCGAGATAGTTGAGCACCAGCGGCTGGTCGGGTGCGAGCTTGTAAGCCGCTTCGAGCGACGCCTTGCCGTCGCGCCAATTGCCGGCCCGCAGCAACGAGCCGCCACGCAGCAGCCACAGGCTCCATTCGGGCGTGGCCGAAGAATCCTGCCGAGCGCCGCGCGCGCTCGCATAGGCCTCGGCCGCTTCCTGATGACGCCCAAGCTCGTCGTATAGATCGCCAAGCCTGATCCAGTCCGATGCCCCGGCCGCTTTTCCATGCGCCGCCTTCTCGGCCTGCTGGAGCGCCGCGGCCTGCTCGCCGCTGGCGGTGAGCAGCCTGATCCGCGCGTCGGCCGCCGCGCCGGCAAGCGGATCGGTGGGCCCGACACGGCGCAGCGCCGCAAGCGCCGACTCGTTCTGGTTCTGCGCGGCGAGCAACGCGCTGACGACCAGCCAGGCCTCGCTGTCACCGGGCGCGAGGAAGGTCGAAAGCCGCGAGAACGATAATGCCAGCGGCGTCACCTCCTGGCGGCGAAGGTCGATTGCCATCGCCAGCAGGAATTCGGCCAGGCCCTCCGGCGCGGTGTCGATCGCGCCCGACAGCGGCTTGCCTTGCTGCAGCCGCTGCCGCGCATCGACCAGCGGCTCGGCATCGCCCTGCAGCCAATCGAGCGCGCGCAGGCGATCCGGCCCCCGCGAAAGCCGCGCGGCTGCCGCCAGCTGGACCCGATAAGCGCGCCCGTCATTGGCATCGATCAGCTTGCGCAGCGCCGCCAGGCCTTCGGCTTCACGGCCGGTCGCGAGCAGCA
>JAQGLH010000389.1 GCA_028293005.1 Alphaproteobacteria bacterium | reverse complement strand
TTGCCGCACTCACCGACGGGTTCCTGCCGCTCGCCGGCGACCGGGCTTTCGCGGACGATCTGGCGATCATCGGCGGTTTCGCCCGGATCGGCGGGCGGCGGGTGATGCTGATCGGCCATGAAAAGGGCGACGATACGGCCACCCGGCTGCGCCACAATTTCGGCATGGCCAAGCCGGAGGGCTATCGCAAGGCGATCAGGCTGATGCGGCTCGCGGACCGGTTCGGCCTTCCGGTCGTGACTTTGGTCGATACGCCGGGCGCGTTCCCCGGCGTGCAGGCGGAGGAACGCGGCCAAGCCGAGGCGATTGCCCGCTCCACCGAGGAGTGCCTGTCGCTGTCGGTGCCGCTGGTGGCGGCGATCGTTGGCGAGGGGGGATCGGGCGGGGCGATTGCGCTGGCCGCCGCCAACCGAGTGCTGATGCTCGAACATTCGGTCTATGCGGTCATCTCGCCGGAAGGCTGTGCTTCGATCCTGTGGCGCGCCGCGGACAAGGCTGCGGAAGCGGCCGAAGCGATGCGGATTACCGCAACCGATCTCAAGCACCTCGGCATCGTCGATCGAATCGTGCCCGAGCCGGTGGGGGGTGCGCATCGCACGCCTCGCGATGCGATCGAGTCGCTTGGAAGCGCGCTTTCCGAAGAACTTGCGGCGCTGGCACCTTTGTCCCGGGATCAGGTGCGCGCCGAACGACGCGCGAAATTCATGGCAATCGGCTGAGCTTCGAAACGCCGGGCGGCGACGTTCGAGCAGGGCTCAGTTGTTGACGACCGTAGTCGCGACGTAGTTCCACATCGCAACCGATTTGCTTGCGAGGCCGGTCAGGGCTGTGAGCATGGCGAGCACGATCAAAGCGAGAATGAGACCATATTCGACGGCGGTCGCGCCGCGTTCATCGCGCTTCAGTTTCGTGAATAGCCGCATTGGCTTGCTTCCCCGGTCACCGGGGCGCGTGCACCCCATCGCACGATGAAATAAGAGGCGCATCGTTACCAACTTCCTAACAAAGGCCTCGTGAGTGGAAAAAATTCCGACATTGGTCGTCGTCGCGGCCGCGCTGATCGACCCGGATGGGCGCATATTGCTGCAGCAGCGCGCACCCCATCGGAGCATGGCGGGCCTGTGGGAATTTCCCGGCGGCAAAGTGGAGACGGGCGAGACGCCCGAAGCGGCGCTGATCCGCGAGCTCGAGGAAGAGCTCGGCATCGAGACCGACAGCGCCTGCCTGGCGCCCGCTGCCTTTGCCAGTCACGGCCTGGATGAGGCGCACCTGATCCTGCTCCTCTACGTCTGTCGCAAATGGCGCGGAACGCCGCGCGCGCTCGACGCAAGCGCGCTCACGTGGGTCAAGCCGCAGCAGATGTTCGCGCTGCCGATGCCGCCTGCCGACAAGCCGCTCATCGGCCTGCTGGACGCGCTCCTTTAGCGGCTTACCGCCGCCTCAGCGTCCCGGTGCGGTCTTCTCGCACAGCAGGGCGGGGGAGCGGCCCCGGTGCGGCTTTCCGACAGTGTGTCCGGCGCGGTCTTCCAATCAAGAAGGCTTCCGCAGCACCGCCGCGAGCGAGGTCGTGCCGCTGCCGCGGCGTGCCGGCTTGGGCTGGTCCGGCGAGGGCGCCCAGGCGGTGAGATGGATGATCTCGACCTGCTCCGGGATCTTGCCGTCAGCCTCGGCGTGGCGTGCGAACTCCGCCTCTGCGGCGGCGAGTGCCACGCGCAGGATCGGGCGCCGTGCCCGCGCAGCGAGGATATTGGTGGCCGCGGCCGCACGAAGGTCGTGAACCAGGGTCGCCAAATCGGGAAACCGAACAGTCAGCGACGTCGAATCGGCGACCGGCAGCGCAAAGCCCGCGCGGGTGAGCAGGTCGCCGGCCGCGCGAACGTCGATCTGGGGGTGGATGTGGGGCGCCGCGCCGCCGGTGGCCGCATCGGCGGCCATCATCGCCGCCCGCAGCCGAGGCAGGCTGCCCGCGCCCACGAACGCCGCCAGCAGCAGCCCGTCCGGCCGCAGCATCTTGCGCGCCAGCACGAGCGCGCCGGGAAGATCGTTGACGTTGTCGAGCACGCCTGCCGAAACGACGAGATCGAAGCTGGCGTCCGCAAAGGCCGGCCGATCTTCGTCGCATTGTACGCCTCCCCCGCTACAGGCGCTGGCGAAGCGGAAGCCGGCGTCGACCGACGTCACGTCCAGGCCGAGGCTCATCAGCCGCTGCGAGAGATCGCCGTCGGCGCAGCCAAGAACGAGCGCATCGGCAAAATTGCGTTTGACCAGCGAGAGCCGGTCGAGAAGCTCGTCGGCCATCAGCCGGTGGAGATAATTCGCTTCTGAAAAGCGTGCTTCGGCCCGGTCGCGGCGCAGCCGGCGCAAGCGGCGATCGAAAGGGGTGTCGGCGAACGGAATGTCGGCGTCCATCCGGGGGCTTGTGCCGGGGCACGCGGTCGGGAACAAGGCCAAGCATGGCTTTGCCTGCCGCTGCCCAGCCGGGCCTGATCCGCCCAGGTCTCACCCGATTAGTCGGCGCGCTGGTCGATTTCGCGCTGCCCCCGC
>JAQGLH010000365.1 GCA_028293005.1 Alphaproteobacteria bacterium | reverse complement strand
CCAGCGGCCGCTCGCCGATCGCGGCGACCGGCGCGGTCAGACCGACGCCATCTGTGCGCCTGGATGGGGCAGATCGGAGGCACGGCGGAACAGTTCGACGATCAAATCGCGATCCGGGCAGAAGCGGTCCGCGTCATCGTCGATGTAAAGCCATCCGCCCTTCGACATCTTGTGGAAATTGGAGCGATAGCTGAGCTGCGGGCCAACCGAGGTGCCGAGCACCGGTGCGGCGCCTTCGTTGCCCGCGATCGTCAGCTCGAGGCTCTCGACATCCTCGTCGCGGAAAACGTTCATCGGCTCGCCATGGGCGCTGACGATGTCGATCTGCTCGCGCAGCATCTTGCGATAAGCGACGACGCAGGCGTCGCTCTGGCCGAGATGCTCCTGCGTGCGGTCCGCGATCGGCCCCTGTCCGGTCCAGGCGACCATATCCTGCGCAAGCACGTAATCGAGGATATATTCGCCATCATCGTCTTTGAGCGGGACTTCCGCATACGGCACCGCATCCTGCTCGGGCACCCCGAGCTCGGGCGGAAAGACATAGCAGAAATATTGGAAGTGCCAGGTGGTGGTGTCGTCGATCGGCACGCCGATCTGATAGTGACGGCGGATCCCGCCGTCACCGGGTCCGCTCGCGAGCATGTAAGGAAAGATCACCGGATTGATGCCGACCGTCCAGGCCCGGCTGTCGTCCGGCTCCCCCTCCGACAAGCGTCCCTTGGTGAAACCGAAGCGATTGTAGATCGGGCGATACATCGTGTGACGGCCTTCCGCGCGGTCCCGCGCGTGATCGTCCATCGCGGCATTGTAGCGTGCGCTGGTGTCGTCGGTCAGCCGTCCTTGCTGATCGAGCACATGCTGAAACAGGCGGCCATGGGTAAAGACGGCATGGCCGAGATCGCCCCGATTCTCCATCACCTGCAGCCAGTTGCACGGCAACCGATGGGCGACGATCTGGCGAAAGCCGCCCGGCCTCACGAACAGGTGCCAGCGCGGCAGCAATGGCGCCGGATCGGGACCGAGATAGGCCCAGATCAGACCGCCCATCTCCTGCACCGCATAGGCCTTGATCTTGATGTTCTTCTTCATGCGCGTGTCGGCGGGCTCGAGCGGCATCTCGAGGCAATTGCCTTTCGCGTCGAACAGCCAGCCGTGGTAGCAGCAGCGCAGCCCTTCGGGCTCCGGAATGCCGAGATCGAGGCTCGTCATCCGATGCGGGCAGCGTTCGGCGATCAGCCCGAGCTTTCCGCTGCCGTCGCGATAGAGCGTCAGATCCTCGCCGAGGATGCGGACCTTGCGCACCGGTTTCGTGCGAAGCAGCACCTCGGGGTAGATCGGATGCCAATAGCGACGCATCAGATCGCCGCCCGGGGTGCCGGGCCCGACCCGCGTCAGAAGCTCGTTTTGCTGGCGTGAAAGCACGGTTATTCTCTTTCCGTCACGAGGATTGAAGCGCCGCTGCCGCGGCCTGACGTCCCATCGACAGGTTGCGGTGATGGATGCATTTCGAAATCGGCGGCAGGCCTCGCGCGATACAGCTCCAGGTCTCGCCGCGGTCGAGGCTGGCGAACACCTCCCCGTCCGTCGTGCCCGCGAATAAAGCGAAGCCGCCCGGCCAATGGCCCAATGTCACCGCCTCGATATTGCCCGCCAGGCTATGCGGCAGCCCCTCGCCGAACTGTTCCCAGGTGCGTCCACCGTCGCGACTGCGCAGGATCGTCGACAAGGCGTCGCCGGTTTGGCGCCAGACGTTGGGCGGCGCGCCACCCCCCGCGACGTAGAGGGTACGGTCCGGCTCCGGTGAGACGTAGAGTTGATCGGGATAGCCGACGCGCATCTCCCGGTCGGCGATCCGCCGCCACGTGCGGCCGGCATTTTCGCTGACCGCGATACCGTCGCCGCCATCGACATAGATACGGTCCGGATCGTCCGGGTCGAAGACGATGCGGTGCGTATCCTTGTTGTGGATATAGTTTTCGTCCTGGAAATCGAGCTCGAAGAAGCTGGCGCCGCCATCCACGCTTTTAAGCAGCGCGCCCTGCTCGACGCAGACGTAAAGCACATTGCTGTCGCGCGGATCGGTGGTGACGTGCTTGACGTGTGCGATGTGCGGCGGCGCAGGGAAATTCCATTTCGCCCGGCTCGGCACGTCGCGCAGCCCGCTCAGTTCCTGCCAGCTCTCGCCATAATCGCGGCTGCGATAGAGATAGGGTGGCTCGGTTCCGGCGAAAAGCGTCAAAGGACTCGCCTTTTGATCCCAACCGAGCGTGAAGATGTTCTGGGCTTCGATCTCCTCTCCACGGCGCTGCCAGGATTGGCCACCGTCGAGGCTGCGGTGGAGCCCGTCGCCATGGCTGCCGGCGAAAAGTCCGCCGCCGGCAGCATCGTAAATCAGGGATCCGACATGAATACCGCCAAGCCCATGCTGCGTCGTTCGGTAGCCGCCCGACCCGCGCCGCAGGGTCAGCACGCCGTCCATCGTTGCCAGGAACAAGGCGTCGGGAGGCCCTGCCAGAGCATAAAGGTCAACCCCGTTCGGGCTGAGAGTAAGAGAATTCATGCTTCAAGCCTTGGTGCCGAACACTGCCGCAGCCCCGGAATGCTATGCAGCGGCCAAAGGCCGATCAATGCCGAACCCGGCATCTAGTAATGCGCAGGCCGCATCGAGGGGCGTGCCCCTCATAGCATTAGAGGGAGCTTGGCGAGGAGCGGAAAAACCTTGCGTGGCACGAGGTTGACGAGATCGATGATGTCGCCCTCGGTGAGGAAGTCGAAACCGCGCAAGATCGCGAGCACGTCGTCCGCCGGACGGCCGGTCTGCGGATTGATATAGGCCGAGCCGCTGCCCGGCGCCTCGGTGCCGAATACCATCCGCGCGGTGCCGCGCTGGTGAAGCGCCGCCGCCAGGAAATGAGGGTCGTAAGCGCAGGTATCGAAAAATAGGTTGTTCGACAGGTCGGGCCGTACATGGGTCTTCATCTCGACCGGCATTCCGACCTGGCCGCCCCCGAATTCGTCCGAGGATCGGATGCGGTTGTCCTCGCCGCGGCCTTGCGCAATCGCATCGATCGGATCGCCAAGCGACACCATCCGGCGCAGCGCGCCGCCGCAATGACAGACGACGATCCTCAGCTTGGGGAAGCGCGTGAAGACGTCGCTCGTCTCGAGCAGCAAGGTTGCCAACGCTTCTTCCACGAGATTGTTGAACTGATAGGAATGCGGCACCGAATCGAGCCGCGGGTCATGAGTCACCGACGGATGGACGATCAGCGTCGCCTCGAGTTCGCTGGCGCGCTTGTAGAGCGGGAACCAGTAAGGATCATCCATTCCCGGCGTGCCGCGATCGGCGCCCGGATCCGGATTGACCGTGGCGGCGACGAAGCCGAGGTCGCACACGCACCGCTCGAGCTCTTCGATGCAATTGGAAGTGTCGCGCCGCGCATTCTGCGGAAGCTGCGCCACGCCGGCAAACCGGCCCCCCGCCAAGCGGCATTGCTGCGCGATCAGATCGTTGGTCACGCGCGTCCAGGCATCGGTGAGCCGGGGGCGTTCCCAGTGCATCATCGCGACTGGCCGCGCCGAGAGCAATTGCACATCGACGTCGCGTTCGTCGAGAAGACGCAGATGCCGTTCCATCGCCGGCCTGACCTGCTCGTCGGTCAGCGTGAGCTTGTCCTCGGGCGAGTTGAACGCGCCGAGATTGAAGGCGAAGGCGCGCACCGCAGGCGGTGACGAGATATGACCATGGACGTCGATCACACGGTGGCCGTTGAACATCAGCTGAGGCTCCACATGGCAAAGGCAAGTCCCACCGGCGATGCATAGACGGGAACGTAATCGACAATGGTTCCCGGCCGGCCTTCCATCGCCGCGGCCACGGCGATCCAGTTGCGCGTTTCGCCCGTGCCGCCGCCGTAGCCGAGCACCATATCGGTACCGCCGCTGTAGCGGCGCAGATTAAGCGGATCGGCCGGCGGGCTATAGCCATCGAACACCTCGGCCATACCGTCGCAGTCGCCGCGGACAAGCGCAGCGATAATGGCACGATCGAAACCTCCGTCGAGGGTCGCCTGCGGGAACATCGGCATGTGCCACAGGCCGCCCGAACCGATCAGAGCTACATCGAGCTTGTCGGGCATCGCTTCGATCGCGCGACGCACCGCCCGGCCGAGTTGCGCGCAGCGCCGCCCGGTCGGCTGCGGCCCGTAATAGCAGTTCACAAACACCGGGACGGTTGGAATGTCGAAGCGCGGAACGAGGTGAACGAGCGGCCGCATGAAGGCATGGCCGATCCCCGCCTCCTTGCGCGGCAGCTCGAGGCTGAAGGCGGGATCGAAGTCATGCTTGACCAGCTCGACGATCAAATGGCGAGCGAATGCGGGCGCGCCGGGCACCGTCGCCCAATGCTCCTCGGTGCGCGGCCGATCTTCGCGCGCTACGCCGGGCACGGGCAATCCGAACTTTCCGGAGACCTTGAAGCCGGAGAAGTCCGCCCCCGCATAGACCGCGAAGGCCGGGTAGTTGTCGAAGCCGAATTGCTCGGACTGATCGTCGCCGAACATGATCAAAACGTCAGGGCGGGCCGCTTCGAGCTGGTTACGAAGCACCGCCAGCGCCGTCATGCAGCGCTCGAACTTCTCGTGGTTCTGCTGGACCGAATCGACCGGCACTTCCTTCGCGATCCCGCCTGCGGCAGCGCGCCGCGCACGTGCCGGCTCCCAGTCGTCGGGCGAAGCATAGAGGTAGGGAGAATGCGACGTGCAGAGGGCAGCACAGATCCGAGCCACTAATCGCTCTCCGGTGAGCCTGTTCCCGAGATCGCGTTCGTCAAATGTCAGCGCAGAACTGGCTTGGTTCCGGGCCGTTTTTCAATGTTCACCAAACGTCATCAATGCTCCTCGCTACATGAACTGATATCCTTGGTGCATCGACCTGCGGTTTAATATCCGCTGCGCTTCACTTATGCAGCTCTCGCGACCTCGCCCTCGCCTCGCCCCGCCCCCATCAATCGCCGGGAAAGAATCTGACGTGGTGAAGATCACTTATGTTGAGCATGACGGCACGGTCCATGTCGTGGACGTAGAGCCCGGCCTTTCGGTGATGCAGGGCGCGCTGCACAACGACGTGCCGGGCATCGATGCCGATTGCGGGGGGGCATGCGCCTGCGCAACCTGCCACGTCATTGTGGATCCTGCGTGGAGCTCTACACTAAGCGATCCCGACGAAATGGAAGCGAGCATGCTCGAATTTGTCCAACGGCCAGCGCAAGGCTCCCGCCTTTCCTGTCAAATCCGGGTCGAAGAGGCGCTCGATGGCCTTGTCGTGCGGCTGCCTGAAACTCAGGCTTGAAGGCGCTCGGATGGATCACGAATTTACCGGCAAGACAGCGCTGATCACAGCCGGCGGCGCCGGCATCGGACGCGCGATCGCGCTCGAATGGGCTGGGCGCGGCGGAACCGCGATCGTCACCGATCTCGTCGCCGACGATGCCGAGCAGGTCGCCGCCGATATACGGGCGGCCGGCGGTACCTCCGATGCGCTCGCGCTCGACGTCCAATCGCGTGAAATGATCGAGGAGGTGGTCCCCAAGGCCGCGGCCTTCGCTGGCGGAATCGACGCCTTGTTCAACGTCGCCGGCACCAATCTGCCCCGCACGATCGAAGAGCTGGACGAAGCCGATTGGTATCGCTTGATCGACGTCAACCTCACCTCGGTGTACCGCCTGTCGCGGCTGGTCATCCCGCAAATGCGCGCACGCGGCGGAGGAGCGATCGTCAACATCGCTTCGGTTGCGGCGATCATGGCCGAGAACCGCTGCCCGGCCTACAGCGCCTCGAAGGCCGGCGTCGCGATGCTGACGCGCAACATGGCGATCGACTTCGCGCGCGACAACATCAGGGTCAATGCAATCTGTCCTGGCTCGACGCGCACACCGCGCATCGAGCGTTATTGGAAGAATTCGCCGACCGGCGTCAGCGAGATCGCGACGCTCGCGCCGATGAACCGTTCGGCGGAGCCCGAGGAAATTGCGCGCCCGGCGCTGTTCCTGGCTTCGGCAGGAGCCTCGTATATGACGGGCTCGATCGTCGTCGTGGACGGTGGACTGTCGGCGGGGCTGGTGGTGCCGACCTTCGAACGAATGTGATTTCGATGCCCGGGGCGCAAGCAAGGATGAAGCAAGCGGCATAGACCTATTCGGAAGCGCACGAGTACCGATCACAAGCGGGGCGGCGCGAGGTGCCCCGGGAAAGAGGAGTGGGATGCTATCCAACGAACCAGCGCCGGCGCTGCATTGGCCGTCCCGCTTCAACGAGATTCCGAAGGAGGTCTTCCACCGCGAGGACATCTTCGAGTTGGAGATCGAGCGAATCTTCCTTGGCCCTGACTGGCACATGGTCGCCCACGGCTCGGAGCTGCCGAAGCCCGGCGACTATAAGACTTTCACGCTCGGCAACATGCCGATCCTGGTCCTCCGCGGCGATGACAATGTGATCCGCGTGTTCGAGAATGCCTGCACGCACCGCGGCGTGCAGCTCGCAACCTGCTCACGCGGCCACGCCAAGGCGTCACTGCAATGCCCGTATCACCGCTGGAACTTCAACCTTCGCGGCAATCTGATTGGAGCGCCCGGCATTTCGGAATTCGGTGCCGATTTCCGCAAGGAGAATTTCGGCCTCCGCGCGCTTCGCTCCGGCGAATATCTCGGCATCGTCTTCGTCACCGCCAGCGATGAGACGCCCGAGCTCGGCGAATGGCTCGACGACACGGCGCCTTATGTTGCCAAAGCGCTCAACGGCGACGGCAAGCTGCGCTTCCTGGGCTATCAGAAGGCGCTCTTCGACACCAATTGGAAAGCCTATAGCGACAATGAGGGCTATCACGGGCCACTCCTCCACGCAGCGCTGAGGCTGCTGCAATTTCCCAGAGCCGAAGGCGTCCAGTTCATGACCCGCGGCGCGCACAAGGTGAACAGCTCGCATTATCCCGGCGTGCCGCGCACCGGGTTCCTCAACGATTATTCGCTCCTCGAGACCCGGGACGAACAGGCAGTGCCGCAGAACACGGTGATCAGCCTGTTCCCGGTGAGCATCATCGTGCGCAACATGGACACGCTGACGTTGCGCTACGCCTTTCCGATCGGGCCGGACCAGACCGAGGTCCATTACGCCTATTTCGGGCACGAAAAGGACGATGAGGAACTGATGCGACACCGCGTCCGCCAGGGCTCCAACCTCGCCGGCCCTAGCGGCTTCATCACGCTCGAGGACGGTGCCGTCTTCAACCGCCTCCAGACTGGTCTGCACAGCCGAGGAAACGTCGCATTTCAGAAAGGCGTCAAATCCGCCGATCCGTTCGAGGCCCCTTGCGATCTCGACAAGGGCGATGAGGCCGGCAACCTCATCCGTTGGGAGCGCTATCGCAAGATGATGGGTTTCGTTCGTGACTGACGAAGAGGCGCTGAATTGCCTCATCCAGCTGCAAAGTCGCTACATCCGCGCTTTGGCGCGCAACGACATGAGCGCCTGGGCCGACTGCTTCGACGATCCCGGCAGCTATGTCTGCATGGTGAGGGAAAATGAGGAGCAAGGCCTGCCGATCGCACTGATGATGGACGACAGCCGCGGCCGTATCCTCGACCGGGTCAAATACGTCACAGAGGTGTGGCACGGCACATTCGAGGATTACAGCTCGCGCCACATCGTCCAGCCAATCGACTGGAGCGTGGCCGCAAGCGGAGCAATCACTGCCGAAAGCAATTTGATCGTGGCTTACACGACGACGCGCGGGCGCTCCGAGATACTCGCCACCGGAAGCTATCTCGACGAGATCGTCATTGGTCCGGCCGGAGCGCACTTCCGCTCGAAAAAGGTCGTTCTCGATACAACCATCACCCCCCGCTATCTCGTCTACCCCATCTGAGGCCCATCTGAGGCAGCGCAGCGCGATCAAGGGAGCAGAAAATGCCGGATCTCGAAGGAAAAGTGGCGATCGTCAGCGGCGCGGCGCAAGGCATCGGCGCCGCCTACGCGCGCGGCCTTGCCGACGCCGGCGCCGCGGTCGGCCTGTGCGATGTGCAGGATCCGGCGCCGGTCGTCCGCGAGATCGAGGCGAGCGGAGGCCGGGCGATCGGCAAGGTGGTCGACATCGTCGATCGCGAGGCGATCGGCGCTTTCTTCGCGGAGGTGAACGAGGCGTTCGGCGGATTGGACATCCTCGTCAACAATGCCGCGCTGTTCGGCAATTTGAGCCGCAAGCCGATCGACCAGATCAGCTCCGAGGAATGGGACGATGTGATGCGAGTCAACACCCGCGGCCCGTTCGAATGCGTGCGCGCCGCACTCCCCTATTTTCGCGCCAAATCCTACGGCAAGGTCATCAACATCGCTTCGACGACGTTCAATGCCGGGCAGCCGCTGCTGCTGCATTATGTCGCGTCGAAAGGCGCGGTGGTCGCAATGACGCGGAGCATGGCGCGCGAGCTCGGCAGCGACGGCATCAGGGTCAATGCGGTCAGCCCGGGCTTCACCTTGAGCGAGAAGGTCCGGGCCAACCCGGCGTATACGAGCGAGCTCACATCGGCGATCGCCGCAATGCGATCGATCAAGCGCGATCAGCTCCCGGAGGATCTGGTGGGAACGGTGATCTTCCTTGCGTCGCCGGCGAGCGACTTCATCAGCGGCCAAACGCTGGTGGTCGACGGCGGCGCGGCGATGAGCTGAGCGGCGCCGGTCACTCGCCGCGCGGCACGAGCCTCGCGTTCAGGCTTTGCAGACCCCGAAAGCTGAGACTGGTTCCCCAATCGAGCTCGTCATCGAGCAGCTCGACGCGATCGAAGCGAGTCACCAGCGCGCGGAAAAACTCCTCGACCTGCATCTTGGCGAGGAAATGACCGATGCAGAAATGGAGCCCGGGCGCAAACACCATGCTGTGGTTCTGCGGCCGCGACAGGCGCAGGCTATCGGGATCGTCGAACACCGCCGGATCGCGATTGGCACCGGCAATCATCAGCCAGACGAGGTCGCCCTGGCGCAGCTTGTTACCGTTCCAGTCGAAATCCTCGGTCACTATGCGCGCCATGCTGGTCGACATCGCGACATATCGCATCAGCTCCATGACCGGGCCGGACAAATCCTGACTTTCGTCGCGGAACGTCATCCAGGCATCGCGATCCTTTGCAAGCGCGGCTGTGCCAAGCGCGATGGTGTTGGCCGTGGTGTCGTGACCAGCGATCAGCGTGAGATAGCAGGTGGCGAGAATATCCTCCTCGGAAAGACGATCGCCGTCTTCTTCGGCCGTGACCAGCGCGGAGATGAAATCATCGCCGGGGGCGCGGCGGCGATCGTCGATTTCGCGCAGGAACAGCTCACGCATCTCGAGCATCGCTGCCTCGCAAGCATCGAGCATCTCGAAGGTGGTCCCGCCTCCGGCAAGGCCCGAGACAAGGGCCCAAGCCCATTTCCGCAGGCGTGGCAGATGCGCCTCGTCCAACCCCATCAGCTTGAGGATCAGCCGCGCCGGCACCTGCCGCGCGACCTGCTCGACAAACTCGACCTCACCGGAGAGGGAATCGAGCGTAGCGGCGATCGCCGCCTGCGCGAACGGCCGGTAGTTTTCCGCGACACGGCGGCTGAACGCCCGCAGCATCAGCTTGCGCAGGCGCTGCTGTTCGGGCGGATCGAGGCTGATGAGGAAACGCGGCGCAACCTCGAGCGTATAGGGAATGCGCCGCATTGCCTCTTCCTGGGGGATCATCGAAAAAATCCGGCCAAACCGGTTCGCGCTGAGCGGAAGCTGGCCGCGGAAGCCCTCGACCACCTCCGCATGACCATTGACGATCCACGCCTGCTGGCGCTCGCTCCACAGGATCGGCGACTGCGTACGCATGTCGGCAAGCTGATCGAGAAGCCTGTTCCCGAGCTGCTTGACCTTGGTGAAATCGACGTCGGCGACTGCTTGCTCCATCGACAACTCCGTTCAATGCGAGGGCGGGTTCATTTCCCGTATTTCATGCTCAAGGTGATTCCGTAAGTCCGTGGCGCGCCTGGCGCTCCGTGCGCGCCGACACCCCCGGCGCTGATCCAATTATAATATTCGGTCTTGGTGAGATTCTTGCCCCATACCGCGATTCGCCAGCTCTCATCCGGCGCCGTCAGGCTGAGCTGGCCGTTGAGCAGGCCATACCCATTCTCGGGGAATAGCTCGTCCGGTGTCCAGAAGAAATCGTCGGTTATACTGTAGGTGACATTGGCGCCAAACGTGCCCATTGCCGCCGGCACGGTCAGTTCCGCCGAGATATTGCCCGACCATTTAGGCGACTGGATCGTGTCGTTTCCCGAGGCGTCTCCCGCGCAGGTGACGCCGCCCGGCGCGCGTGGCCCGGGCAGGAGCACGCCGGGAGTCGGGCCGCCCGGCGTGCACACCGCCGGCGGGTTGTAAACGAATGGCGCATT
The DNA here is from genome assembly GCA_028293005.1 of Alphaproteobacteria bacterium. The sequence continues at coordinate 4,049 of JAQGLH010000365.1, read as the reverse complement.
CTTGAAGCTGTCATATTTGCCGTCGAGATAGGTCGCCGCACCACGCAATTCGAGCTGCCCTTCGCCCATCGGGAAACGGACGCTCGTTTCGGCCTCGATGCCCTTGATCGTCGCTTGCGCCGCGTTGAAGTTGACGATCACGCCGCCTTCCGAGCGGGTCTGCTGGATGTCCTGGAAATCGTAATAGAAGCCGGCCGCGTTGAACGTGATCCTGTGATCCCAGAATTGCGACTTGAGGCCAACTTCGTAGGCGTCGAGCACCTCGGGTCGTACCGGCGGGGTGAAAGGATTGGTGTTGTTGTAGCTTCCCGAACGGAAGCCGCGGCTCGCGCTCGCATAGACCAGCACGTCCGGCGTGATGTCCTGGTCGATCGCCGCGCGCCAAGTCAGCTTGTTTGCGGTCTGGCGCGCAAGCGGATCGGTGTCGGGGCTCAGGACCCGCAGCACCGTGCCGGCGCCGCGCGGATTTCCCGCCACTGCCACCTCGCTGGCGATAATCTTCCTTTTCTCGTGCGTGTAGCGCAGACCGCCGGTGAGCCGGGTGGTCGGCGTGATGCTGAAGGTCGCCTGGGCGAAGGCCGAATAGGACCTTGTGCGCTGATCCGAGAAGCGGTCGAGATTCTGAGGCGGAATCGCGGCGCTTCTGATGCCGAGCGGATCGTTGACCGCCTTCGAATAGAAATAGAAGACGCCCGTCGTCCAATCGAACTTGTCGGAGCCGCCGACCAGCAGCAATTCCTGCTGGAACGTGTCGGTATCGTCGAGGATCGGCGCGTCGATCACCTTCACCGGCCCTCCGTCCTGATCGAAACGCGAGAACTTGCGATAATTGCGATAAGCAGTCGTACTGGTCAGCTCGGCGGGCCCGAGGTCGTATTTGACGCGCGCCGAGAGGCCCCATGTCATCATGTCGAAGATGCGTGGGACGTCGCTGTTCGTGTCCCAGATCGTGCCTTTCATCATCGTCACGCGATCGAACGCCACCCAACCGGGAATGAGCTGCCGCGCCTGGCCGACGTCCGACTGCTGGTTGTTGTAATCCGCCGTGAGCCGGATCGAAAAATCGTCATTCGGCTTGATCAGGAAGCTCGAGCGGAAGGCCAGCTCGTCGTTGATGTTGACCTCCTCGCCGAGGAGCAGATTGTGGCCCCAGCCGTCGCCCTGCCGGCGGATGTAGAAGGCGAAATCGGCCGCCGTCACCGAGGAGACCGGGCCGCTCGCATAAACCGATCCGGTCACCGTGTTATAATTGGCGTAGCCAAGCGTTGCGTCGAGTGTGAAATTCTGGCTCGGCTCGCGCGTGATGATCTGAATGAGGCCGCCCGTCGCGTTGCGTCCGAACAAGGTGCCCTGCGGCCCCTTCAGCACCTCGATCCGCTCGATATTGTTGAACGAAAAGAAGCTGCCCGCGGCGGAGGCGATGTAGACGCCGTCGACGTACATCGCGATGCTGCTCTCGGTGCCGACGCCTCCCGTCGGACTTCCGACCCCGCGCAGGAACGGCGTCAAACCGCCCCGCTGATTGCTCATCACGAGCCCGGGCACCGCCACCGAAAGCGACTCGGTCGATGTCGTCCCCGTGTTGTCCAGCTGCGCCGCGGTGAGCGCCGTGATCGAGATCGGCACGTCCTGCAGCGCCTGGTCGCGCCGCTGCGCGGTCACGATGATATCGTTCGAACTGCCTTGATCGCGCCGATCGCGCTGATCGCTTTGCTGCTCGCCTGGCGCAGGCGGCAGCGGCGCCGTCGTCGATTGGGTGTGCGCCGCCGCGATTCCCGGCGCCATCAGCCCTGCCAGCAATGCAATGATCGACACCCCATTTGATCGTGCCATTTCCCCTCTCCTTCTTGTTCTTACATTTCTTCAGTCACCCGTTGATCTGCGAGCATCCCCTTCCGTCCTGTCGACGGAGGCACGGGCCCGAATGCCTGCCCCCCGACAAGGCGCGGCCGTTCGGCACTGGCCTGCCTCGGGCAGCCTCGAGCGCCGAGCGAGCAATGGACCGCGGAGCCTCATTTCCGGCTCTGGAGCTGATGATAATTATAGGCGGCGCGAGCTTCGCGAAGGTCCGCACCCTGCAGGACGGCAGCCCGGATCTGCTCCTCCGCGTCGTGGATTTCCTGCGCCACGGCGAGGACCTCCTCCGCGCGCGATGCGGCAATCGCCACCAGCCCGTCGCCGTCGCCGCGGAGCCAATCCCCCGGCTTGACGCGGATATTGCCGATGATCACCGGCTCGCCGATCGCCTCGACGCGGACGCGATCCTTTCCGGTCCGCATCCAATGGCCACGCGAAAAGATCGGGTAATTGAGCTCGAGCGCACGGTCGATGTCGCGGCAAACGCCATCGATTACGGTTCCGGCGACGTTGCGGCGCGAGGCTGTCGAGGTGAGCAGGTCTCCCCACACGGTGGCGTCCATCCGGCCGCGATTGTCGAGGACGACTACCTGCCCCGGCCCGAGATCGTCGATATAATCGCCGACCGTTCCGCCATCCAATCCGGTGGGGCTGTAACGCAGCGTCCAGGCCTGGCCGGTCAGCTGAAAGCTGCGGTCGAGCGGCATGATGCCGGTGCATTGGCAATCGATGCCGAGGCGATCCATCGCATCGCTGAGATCGCTGCAGCTGAGCCCGGCGAAGAGCGTCGCGATGTCAGGCTGCATCTTCATCCTCGGCAAGCATATGCTCGTAATTGCTGCCCATGACGGAAGTCACTGGCTTGCCGGCGCGCACGTCGGCCATCATGCGAGCCTCCTTTGCTGCGATCGTCTCGGCCAAGGCTATGACCTCAGCCGCGCGTTCGCGCGGAACGAACACCACCCCGCTTCCATCGGCGATGACCAAATCTCCGGGAGCAACACCGATCCCCGCGATCTCGACCGGAACATTCCAATCATATTCGATGATCCGTCCGCGCGCGGTCACCGGCACGGTGCAGCGGGCGAAGATCGGCAGACCCATCTCGCGGCTCTCGTCGATGTCGCGACACGCGCCGTCGACGATCACGCCCGCTATCCCTCGTTGCGTCGCCCCGGCGGACAGCAAGCCGCCCCAGCCGGAGACGTCGGTCCGCCCCCGATGGGCAATGACCAGCACGCATTCGGAATCGGAGGCGTCGACCGCTTCGGTGCCCAGATGACGGCGCGACGATCGGCCATCGGCGGGGCCGAGCTGCACCGTCACCGCCCGTCCGCCAATCCGCCGGTTGGTGGTGAGCGCGCTGAGGCCAAGAGCCGCACCGCGATGCCCAAGCATGTCGAGCGCGTCGGAGATGGCGCACGCGTCGAGCCTGCGCAGCCTTTTGATCAATTCGCTGTCCTGGGCGCCCGTCATGCCGATCGCAATTCGAGCGCAGGAAGCTGATAGACGCGCAGCGTCGTCTCGCCCGCGCGCAGGCGTTCGAAGATGCGCACCTCGGCCTCGTCGCGCCGAGCCGCTTCGTGCAGCGCCTCCGCAGCATCCTCGGCGGCGACGACAAGCACGCCGTCGGCGTCACCCAGAACGAGGTCGCCAGCGTGGACCGTGACGTCGCTCAATCGCACTGCAGCACCGATCGACCCTGGCGAGGCCGGATCCTTCGCGGTTCCACGTATGCAAATTGCACCGGAAAATACGGGGAAGCCAAGGCTGGCGAGGCGGTCGGCGTCGCGGATCCCGCCGCTGATGACAAGGCCGCCAAGGCCTCTCTCGATCGCGGCGACAGTCATCACCTCGCCCCAATAGCCGAACTCGCTCGCCTCGCCGGTGTCGGCAACCAATATGTCGCCGCGCCGAGCCTCATAAATGGCATGGTGGAGCCAGAGATTGTCCCCCGGCGGGCAGTTCACCGGCAAAGCGCGGCCGCATAAGCGCATCGAGCGTGCAACCGGCTTGATGGCGGACGGCAATGCGCCCCGGCGCCCACAGGCTTCGTGCAGGCTGGCCGTGGACAAAGTCCTGCCGATCGCCACTAGCTCGTCCGAAACCTCCCGCATCCGCTTTCCCGGTCTTTGTTGGAGGACGGGAATTCCTTCCTGTCCTTATGCTTGGTGGCGCGCGACCGCGCCCGC
>JAQGLH010000345.1 GCA_028293005.1 Alphaproteobacteria bacterium | reverse complement strand
CTCGCGAAGCGGCTCCGCTCCGCCGACGTCGAGAGCTGGGCAATCTTCGACAACACCGCGTCGGGTGCCGCAACCGGCAATGCGCTCGCCCTGGCGCGAGCATGCAGCCGATAGGGCGAGCCTGAGGCGCGCCCTTCAGCCGGGTCCGCTCGCTGCTTCGCTCATTCCGCGGCAGTGCGCTGATCGTTCACCGCCACCGTGCTCTGCTCCTCGCGGATCAGCTTCTGGAGGAGCTTGCGCACTTTGACCGCCGCGACGTCGTTCGACATCAGCACGGGATTGAGCGCGAAGAAGTCCGAGGTGCCCATTTCGTCCTGCACCGCCTGGATCAACGGCCCGTCCTCGTCGTGAAACGCGTCGTGCATCGCCTTGATCTTGATCGCATTATATTCGCCGTCCTCGACGATGTGGTTGCGCCGCGTGACGAAGAAATAATGGGTGTGAAACTCGTCCGCCGGCGTGCAGGTGTGGAGGTCATATTGGCCGACGGACTCGTCATAGCCGCCCTCCCCCTGCAGCGCCCACACCGTAAGCTGGATGTTCGCCGGCGGGCTCCAGGTGATGTCGAAGAAATGCCGCGCCTCGACCGTCGGCTCGGGCAGGAACGGCGCGAAGATGCCGATCGGCGGCGTCTGCTTCCATTCCCACTGCGCAGAGATCGTCCGCGCCGTCTCCTGGATCGTCGGCACGATCGGTGAAAGCTGTCCGCGGGTGGTGATGATCTCACCATGGACATGATCGATGTGGCTGAGGTCCATCACATTGTCGATGATCAGCTCATAGTTCGATTTCATCGCCATATAGGTATAGCCGATCGCGTTCGGATGGCCTTCCATCAGCGGCGAAAAGTCGGGCAGCAGCGAGCGGTCGGCCGGCTCGTCGCCCATCCAGATCCAGACGAAGCCATATTGCTCCTGCACCGGGAAGCTGCGGACGCGCGCCGCCTTCGGGATATGGCCGTTGCCGTGCGGGTTGTGCGTGCATTGGCCGTCGGCGTCGAACCGCAACGCGTGATAGAGGCACGAAACCTCGTCGCCGATCCGCTTGCCGAGGCTGAGCGGCGCGAAGCGGTGCGGGCAGCGATCGTGCAGCGCGACGACGCTGCCGTCCTGCTTGCGGTAGAACATCACCGATGTGTCGAGGATCTTGCGGTGAAAAAAGGCCTCGCCCTCGACCTCGGTCGCGATCGCCCCGACGTACCAGGCGTTCATCAGATATTTCGCCGAACGGCTTGCCGGATCTTTCGCTTGCATCGCTTGCTCCATCACAAATCGATCACCAGCCGCCGCGATCTGGCGCGCGAGCAGCAAGGCGTGAAAAGGTCGTTGGCGGCACGGTCCTCGGCAGAGAGGAACATGTCACGGTGGTCGGGCTCGCCGGCGATCACCATCGTCACGCAAGTCCCGCAAATCCCCTGTTCGCAGGAGACCGGCACCTCGATCCCCACCGCGGCGAGCGCATCGACCACGCTCTGGCCGGCCGCGACCGATATGATCCGGCCGCTGCTTGCGATCTCGACCTCGAAGCTGCCGTCGGGGTCGGCGAGCGGGGTATGCGCCTTGGGCGTTGCTGCCGCAGTCACGCCACCTCCCTGACCGGTTGCGCGGCGGCCGCTTCCTCGGCGAGCAATTTATCGAGGACCCAGAACATTTTGACGGGCCCGGCGTCATGGACGAGGTCGATCTGCGGCGCGCCGGGATAGTCGCGCTGGCGCTGGCGCTGCCCTTCGAGCACCCTCTTGTCCTCGAGGAACGCCTTCTCGTTCGCCTCATACATCAAGTCGACGATGCCCGGCATGTAGGTTTCCCGGCTGGTCCCCCAGGAGAAATAATAATCGACCGAATCCGCGTCGCGTGGCGTCACCGCCTGACTGGTGAAGGTATCGAGCAGCAACTTGCCCGTGACCGGCCCGGATTTCCCATCGCCCGCCTCGTGCACGGCGAAACGCATGACGAAGTTGCACGGCACGGTCAGCTGAACGTGGGCCTCGATGTCGAACAAGGCGTCGGGCGGGAACAGATGCTTGACGAAAGCCGGCGGCGGCGAGCGTCGGACCGTATATCGAGTCTCGATGCCGCGTGGGGTGAACTCGTGGGCCGGCTTGGTGAACGACCAGTCGTCCGATCCCCCGAAGGTCATGTCGTGCACCCACGAAAGATGGCTGAGGTCCGCGAGGTTCGCAATCTCCTGGCGGTAGCTGGCGCCGATCCGCAAGTGGTTGGTGCGCAGGATCCAGTCGGGATCGCTCGGGCCGATCGCGAAGCAGATCAAATCGGGGTCGGCGAGCGCCGGGTCGCCCATCCACACCCAGATCCAATCGTCGCGCTCGACCACCGGAAAGGTTGGAACGCGGGCGTTGGGCGGGATGCGCTTCATGCCCGGCACTTCGGTACATTGGCCGTCCGGCCCGAACAGCAGGCCGTGATACATGCAGCGGATCGAATCGCCCTCCTTGCGGCCGAGCGACAAGGGCGCGCTGCGATGCCGGCAACGATCCTCCATCGCCACCGCCTCGCCGTCGGGCTTGCGATAGAGCAGCACCGATTGGCCGGCGATCTGCCTGGCAAGCAGCCCGTCTTGGCCGAGGCTGAGATCCTTATCCCACCCCGCGCAATACCATGCGTTCTTCAGGAACATCGCCGCGTCCTTTCCAACACCCTCTCGTGGATTGGCGCTTCAAGAAACGTGCCAGCCGGAGAATGTGGCGGCTGCGGCCGATTGAGGCTGGGCGGGCTTCGCTAATCTGTTTATAATTCCACAGTCGCGAACAACGAACCTGTACAAACCTGAGCAGATGGACTGACTTATGGCGAGCAAGATCGAAGCGCGGCGCACCGACCGTGGTTCCAAACGGGTCGATCTTCCCCCCGATCCTTCCATCGACGATCTGCTGCAGACGCTCGAGCTTTCACCCGAGAAAGCCGAGATCCGGCTGAACGGCGAGCGGATGGTGCTGGTCGACAATGCCTCGCTCGGAATCCTGCGGCGCGAGGTCATCCTCGCCCTCGGCCACGAACGCGCGCGCGCGGTGATGTCCCGCCTTGGCTACAGCCTCGGCGCCGCCGACGCCGAGATGGGCCTGCGCCTGCGCAAGAACGAGGGCCTCTTCGCGGGCTTTGCCGTCGGGCCGCAATTGCACGCCCTGCGCGGCGCGGTGAAGGTCGAGCCGACGGTGTTCGAGGCCGATCCCGAGACGGGCGACTTCTACAGCGAATATTATTGGCACAATTCGGCCGAATGCCAGGCGCACAAGGCCGAGATGGGAATCGGGCCGGAGCCCGGCGGCTGGCAGCAGGTCGGCTACGCCTCCGGCTATGCGTCGGCGTTTCTCGGCCGGCCGGTGATCTTCCGCGAGATCGAATGCGTCGCAATGGGCCACGAGCGCTGCTTCCTGATCGGCAAGCCATCCGAGAAATGGGAGGATCCCGAGAAAGAAGCACGCTGGTTCCGGGCCGAAAATTACACCTCGCGGCCGAATGTCGCCGGGTCTGAACCCGGCCCGGCGGACGATCTTCGCATTGGCCACCGCTCGATCGTGGGCGCCTCCTCCGGCTTCAACATCGCGCTGCACCTCGTCGACAAGGTCGCGCCGACCAACGCACCGGTGCTGTTCCTCGGCGAGAGCGGCGTCGGCAAGGAGGTGTTCGCGCGCGAGCTGCACAAGCGCAGCCGGCGCGCCGACCGCGAAATGCTGTCGGTCAATTGCGCGGCGATCCCCGACACGTTGATCGAATCGGAGCTGTTCGGGGTGGAGAAAGGTGCGTTCACCGGCGCGAGCGTTGCACGGCCGGGCCGTTTCGAGCGCGCGCAGGGCGGCACATTGTTCCTCGACGAGATCGGGACGCTGTCGCTGTCGGCGCAGGGCAAGCTGCTGCGCGTCCTCCAGGAAGGCGAGTTCGAGCGGATCGGCGGCCTCAAGACGCTCACCGCCGACGTCCGCATCGTGGCTGCGACCAACGCCGATCTGCGCAGCGAGATCGCGCAGGGGCGCTTTCGCGCCGACCTGTTCCATCGCCTGAGCACCTTCCCGATCCGAGTGCCGCCGCTGCGCGAAAGGCCGGCCGACATTCCATTGCTGGTCAATTATTTCCTACGCCTGATGACCGCGCGGCAT
>JAQGLH010000262.1 GCA_028293005.1 Alphaproteobacteria bacterium | reverse complement strand
CCGCGGCGCGCGAGACCGGGCTCCCCGTCATCGTCCACACCCGCGACGCCGACGAAGCGACCGCGGCGATCCTCAACGACGAGATGGCGAAGGGACGCTATTGCGGCGTCATCCATTGCTTCACGGCGAGTGCCGATTTCGCACGCAAGGCGCTGGATCTGGGCCTTTATATCTCGATCTCCGGGATCGTGACGTTCAAGAACGCGCGCGACCTCCAAGACACCGCAAAGGCACTGCCGCTCGAGCGGCTGCTGATCGAGACCGACAGCCCGTTCCTCGCGCCGGTGCCGCACCGCGGGCGTCCATGCGAGCCGGCGTTCGTCGCCGACACCGCGCGCTTTCTCGCCGAGCTGCGCGGCGAGCCGCTCGAGGCGCTTGCCACGGCGACCAGCGCGAACTTCCGCGCGCTGTTCGCCAAGGCCGCCTGAGTGACCGGCGCGGCGCCGCGATGAAGGTCCGCATCCTCGGCTGCGGCACCTCGTCGGGGGTGCCCCGGATCGGCAACGATTGGGGCGAATGCGATCCCGCCGAGCCCAGGAACCGCCGCCGCCGTGTCTCGATACTGGTGGAGGAGGGGGAGACAAAGGTGCTGGTCGACACCAGCCCCGATCTGCGCGACCAGCTGATCGACGCGGGCGTCACGGCGCTCAGCGCAGTGCTCTGGACGCACGACCATGCCGATCATTGCCACGGCATCGACGATTTGCGCCAGCTCTACCATTTCCGCGGCACGCCGATCCCCACCTATGCGCGGCCGGCGACGCTCGACAGCCTCCGTCAGCGCTTCGGCTATGTGTTCGACGGGGCGGGCGGCTATCCGCCGGTCGCGGCTGCCAATCGGCTTCCTGATCGGCTCACGATCGGCGGCCTCGCGATCGGCATCGTCGATCAGCCGCATGGCGAGATCACCTCGGCCGGCATGCGCTTCGACGCGGGCGGCCGATCGATCGGTTATTCAACCGATTTCAATGTCTTGACCGAAGAAATGGCGGCTTTGTTCGAAGGCGTCGACCTGTGGATCGTCGATGCGCTGCGGCTCCGCCCGCACCCGACGCATCCTCACCTCGCCCAGACGCTGGCGTGGATCGAGCAAATCGGCGCGCGCCGTGCTATTCTGACCCATATGGATAATTCGATGGACTATCGGGCTCTGAAGGGATTGCTTCCAGAGAATGTCGAGCCCGGTTACGATGGCATGGAAGCGATCTTATGAGCGCCGCCCGATGAGCGCCGCCCGATGAGCGCCGGCCAATGAACAATGGCGACCAGGCGGTAAGCTTCATCTATCTGCTCGGCGTGCTCGTACTGGTCGCGAGCGCGCTGCTTGCGCAGCGCATTCCGATCGCGAAAAGCCTGCGCATGGCTGCCGCGTGGGCGTTGATTTTCCTCGCAGCGTTCGTCGCGTTCACCCTCAAGGACGACTTCATCGACCTCGCCAACCATGTCGTCGCGCAGGCGAGGGGCGAGCCGACTGCGGTCGCCGAAGGCAAGACGGTACGTATCCGGCAGTCGCCGGACGGGCATTTCTGGGTGTCTGTGGCGATCAACGGCAAAAGCGCGACATTCATGGTCGACAGCGGCGCTACCATCACCAGCCTCTCGAGCGAGACAGCGCGAGCGGCCGGAGTCGAGCCGAGCGGGCTGCCGACCGTCGTGCAGACTGCCAACGGCGTCATCCGTGTCGAGCGCGGCCGCGCCGAGCGGCTCCAGCTCGGCACGATCGAGCGCGAAAACCTCGCCGTACACATCATCGACGGCCTGGGTGGCGTGAACGTGCTTGGGATGAACTTCCTGTCATCCTTGTCCGGCTGGGGGGTCGAGGGGCGCTGGCTCATCCTGAGACCATGAGCGCCCCCCTGTAAACCGGTCAGGCGCGCTTGTGCCTCGGCTTAGGTGGCGCCGTCATGCGGGCGGAGGCCCCGGATACCATTCCTCCGGCTCCGGCAGACTGAAATTCTCCGGCAGCTCGACAAGCTCAACGCCGAAGCCGGTCGAATCTTCGGTTTCGACATAGCAATAAGGGACCTTGCCCAGGAAGCGGCCGCTCTGGGTCACCGCAAATCCGCGGCGGGCGAATTCGGCGATGCGATCGTCATAGCTCATGCCGTTGCAATCGACCGCGACGTGGTGGATGCTGTCACCGTGCTTCTCGAGCCACTCGCTGTAGATCGACTGGCCGGTGAGCGGCTGGATGACTTCCCACCACATCGCGCCCGACCAGGCCACGGCGAGCCGCGCCGAATGGCCGTTCTTGCCGCCGCGATAGGTCAGATCCTTGATCAGATTGTCGTCGAACGTGTAAATCTTCCACGGACCGATGCCCATGCGGACGAACTGCTCAAGCGTCCGGTATATGTCTGCGGTGACGACACAGATCTGAAACGTCTCGCCGACGAAGCTGTTGGAAAGAGTGGTAGGTGAGGTCACTTTCACGTCTCTCACGAGTGCCGACATCTCCTCGCCCGTCATATTTTTCTCCTTATGGTTCAAGGTATTGCTGGCCGCTCCGGCCAAGCTCGACGCACGCTCCGGTCCATACCAGCGGACGTCTTCCAGTGAGGTCAGGAGAACGCCCGGCCGCCGAGTGAGTATGATGTATACGCGATTTACGCCGGAGGCCAGTCGGACGCGGATCGGTGCGCCGGCGATGAGCGTCGCAGGCAAGAACGCCGTGCGCGCCACGTCCGGAGCGCAGAACGACGTCATTCAGCGCAGAACTACCTCATTCGTGGCTGATCATTGCCCGAAGCCCCAAGGCGCTTCATATCGTCTATATTTTACATAATGTATATTATCGGACTTAGAGATTGAGGCTGGTGGCCGACGATTCATGTGTACCCGCCTCACCCGACCGGCAGCTTGTCGCGCCACGCCATGACTTCAAGCTCGCCCCGCACGGCGTCCTCGATCGGAATGACGGGTCGCGCCTGGAATTCGAACGCCGGGAGCATCGAGCAGAATTTGTGCACGGCGACCGGGTCGTCGCAATCCGCCAGCATATAGCCGCCCCAGTCACCGACGCGGATCACGAACATCTCGATCTTGAAATTGGCCGGAGTTTCCCATTTGCGGAAGACATCGAGGATCCGCTGCTGGGCCCGTTCATATTCCATGGCGGAGCCTTGCGGACGCTCCATCCAGCTGATCATGTACTTCATGCCAGTATCTCCTGTTCAACGCCGTACCCGTTCCGGCGCAGTGGCTGAAAATAACAGCGCGGAGACCGATCCCCCCGACCGGACTTCGCCGGATCGTCTTGTCCTCCAGCGCTGAGCTTAAAGGCTCGCAGCGGCCACTCCGCGCAACTGCGCCTCGGCCTCGAACATATAGTCGCGCGTGATCGGCACGGCGTCGCGGCGCCGCATATATTGCAGCTGGTAGACACCCATCGCCGCATCGCGGAACAAAGTCATCGAGACGGCGAGGTAGAATTGCCAGAGCCGATAGAAGCGTTCGTCGTACATGCCGACGATCCTGGCGCGATTGGACTTGTAGCGCTCGTACCACTCGGTCAGCGTATAGACATAGTGGAGCCGCCAGGTTTCGCAGTCGGCCATGATCAGCTTTTCCTGCTCGCTGGCGGCGATGATCTCGGAAAGCGCGGGCAGATAGCCGCCCGGGAAGATGTATTTGAGCATGAACTTGTCGGTCCTGCCCGGTCCGCCGAACCGCCCCATCGTGTGGATCAGCGCAACCCCGTCATCGGCCA
>JAQGLH010000417.1 GCA_028293005.1 Alphaproteobacteria bacterium | reverse complement strand
TGAGGATTTGCTTCGATGGCGGAGGAAAAAGGACGCGAGATCGCTCCTGAGGACGGAGAAATGAGCGGTAACTTCGCCACGACCGTGAGCGTGCGTTCGAAGCGGGTCGCGAAGGCCGCGAACAAGGCCGCGGCAGCGATAACAAACGCTAACGGTTATAGATCATCAGGCTTGGACCTGCTCCAAGCACATGCCCCCTGCACCCGCAGATCAGCCGCGCCTTGCGCACCCCGCGATCGTTCAATCAGCGAAGCGAATATGCTTAGCTGGGAATTAACCATTTTACCGTAGCGTAACGCATTCTGATCCACCCCTGGTTACAAGGGTTTAGATGATGCCGAACGCTAGGATGGTTGCACTCGCATTGCTTGCGGCCGGGACGGCCGCCTGCGCAGCTTCGCCAGCAGCAGCCGGCTCTTTCCAAATCGATCCGGTCAAAGTCGAGATTTCGGCCGACAGGAAAATCGCGACGATCAAGGTCAAGAATCAGGCCGACACGCCAGTCACCGTCCGGGGCTATGCATTGCGATGGACGCAGGAGAACGGCCAAGACGCTTATACGCAGGTGCAGAACGTCATCGTTTCGCCGCCGATCTCGACCATTCCCGCCGGCGCAACCCAGCTGATGCGGGTGGGGCTGCGCTCCGCTTCGCCCGGCGCCTATCGCCTGATCGTCGAGGAGGTTCCGCAAGCCAATCCGGGAAGCGGGGTGCAAGTGGCGCTGCGCATGGATCTCCCGCTGTTTGCATCCCTCAAGGAGGGCACGCTGTCGGATTTAAGCTGGCATGCCTGGAAAAGTTCGGACGGTAAGTGGCTGTTGGAAGCCAAGAATAATGGCGCAGGCTACGTCCGCGTCGATGCGGCGGCCGCCTCCCGCCAGACGGGGCTTGCACTCGACACCAAGGGAACCCTGGGGACTGTCTTGACCAACAGCAGCCGTCGCTGGCCGCTCGGTGCGGCGCCCCACATCATCGACCGATCGGTTTTCGAGCGTATCGCCCGGACCGCTTCGGTCGCCGAAAAGAAAAGTGCCTCCGCGCAATAGCCTCTGGCTTCTGCTCCTGCTGCTGCTCGTCGTCTTTGCATCAGCTCCAGCCGCAGCGGAAAAACAGGAGCTCCAGCCACTCCTGCTCAGCACGACGCTCAACGGCATCGAGCTTGACGAACCGCAACTATTCGCGATCGATTCCCAAGACCATGTCTACGTCAGCGCGCGGACGCTGCGCCTGTGCCATATTCGTCTCACAACGCAGCCCCAGCTGCGATTTGAGGGCGAGGATTACTATCTGGTCGATCCGTCGCTTCGCATCAATGCGGCTCTGTCGAAGCTGGACCAGTCGATCTCGCTCACTGCTCCGGCCGATCTTTTCGAAAAACAGAGTAAGGATTTCAATAACTTTTCGCCGCTTCCTATGACGAGACCTGCGAAGGGCGGCTTCCTCAATTATGATATCTTCGTGGAGCGGACCAATCGCGACACTGCAATCAGCGGAGCGTTCGAGGTGGGGATATTCTCCCCCGCCGGCGTGGGCACAACCAATTTCACAGCGCATATGAGCGGCGGAAAGCGCGACATTACTCGACTGGAAACAACGTGGACACTCGATGTGCCCGCGAAAATGACTTCGTTTCGGCTCGGAGACGGCATTTCCAACGGCAACCTCAGTGCGGTTCCGGTCCGTTTCGCAGGCGTGCAATATGGGACAAATTTCGCCACCCGGCCTGGCTTCGTGACGATGCCGTTGCCGATTGCGAGCGGCTCCGCAGCACTTCCGTCGGTTGTCGATGTCTATGTGAACAATATCCTGCAGGGAAGTCGCGAGGTGGCACCCGGCCCCTTCGACATCCGAGGAATCCCGATGCAATCGGGCGGGGGCAACATGCAGCTCGTGATCCACGATCTGTTGGGCCGGGAAATCGTGACCAGCCAAAGCTTCTACACATCCCATTTGTTACTGAGAAAAGGTCTTCAGTCTTTCAATTATGATGTTGGTTTGATTAGAAAGAACTTCGGAATTGCGAGCAATAATTATCGTGGCTGGGTGGCCACCGGCAACCACCATTACGGTCTCACAGATCGTTTGACGGTGGAAGTGATCGCGCAGGCGACGCGCTCGACACAGGTGGCGGGAGGAGGACTGACCGCGACTTTGGGCAATCTGGGCCTTTTGAACGCGTCGGGCACGTTCAGCAGCTCGCCGCTGGGAACCGGCCATAGCTTTGCGGTCGGCCTCGAACGTCGGGCCTACGGGCCATCGGTGGGGGTGCGGACCGAGCTGACCAGCCGCGACTTTACCCACATCGGCTTCCTCAAAGGCGAGCGAACTCCGAGAACCAGCACTCAAGCCTTTGTCGACGCTCCGCTGCTCGGGGGAAATATCGGCTTCAACGTCATCCACCGTTCTTACCGGCTCGAGCCGGACGAATCGCTTTTCGGCGTGTTCGCGTCGGCGAATTTGAAGGGAGCAGGGTCGCTGCAATTCTTCGCGCGCCGCTCCTCGCTCGGACGCCGCGAGACGGTGCTCGGAATGCACCTGGGAATTCCGCTCGGCGGCCGCCGGAGCGGCTCGACGAACTTCGAATATCGACAGGGCAAGGTGATCGGGACGGTTGCGGTTCAGCAGGATCCCCCCGTCGGCGAAGGCTTCGGCTACAGGGCCTCCGCCACGGCGGGAGCGGTCAATAATATCGATGCACTGGCGTCCTTGAACCGCAGCACGGCTTCGTGGACGCTTGAAGCCAGCCGGGTGAATAAAAATCTCGGCATCCGCGCGTCGGTCGCGGGTTCGCTGGGTATGGTAGGAAACGAAATATTCGCCTCGCGACGGATCGGGGAAAGCTTCGCCGCCGTGCAGGTGCCCGACCTCCCGGGAGTGCGGGTCTATGCCGATAACCAGCTCGTGGGCAAAACCAACAAATCGGGCCGGCTGATCATCCCGTCGCTGCGCGCGTACGACCAGAATGAGATCCGGATAGACGATGCCGATTTCCCGCTCGACGTGCAGGTCGAGCGGACTGAGCTTATGGTGCGGCCATTCGCGCGTGCGGGGTCTCTCATCAAATTCGCCGCACGCTTCGAACGTGGAGCGATCTTGAAGGTGCGCCTCGAAGACGGGCGCGACTTGCCGGCGGGTGCCATGGTATACGCCAACGGGAGCCGCACCGGATATGTAACCGCCGCGGGCGGCGAGGTTTATGTTCCGAATATCGTGGGTCGGACCAGCCTCGAGGCTCATTGGGACCAGCACTCATGTCGCTTCGAAGTGTTCATGCCCAAAAATGACGATCCTCAGCCCTGGATCGATGGCCTCACCTGTAAAACCGGGGGAAATTATGCGGCTCGGTAGGGCAGCCCCGCGCCTCTTCCTCACGATCGGCGTGGTCGCAATGTGCCATAGCCAGGCCCTGGCATGCACGATCACGACGGTTTCGGTTGGCTTTGGGGCTTATGATCCGACCGCTGCAGCCGATGATGTCGGTGTCGGCACAATCAACCTTACCTGCCCGTCAAACGCGACGCCGACCGTGCAGCTTTCGATCAGTGCCGGATCCGGGACCTTCGCGGCACGGCAAATGAGCAGCGGGAGCAATGTCCTGCAATATAATCTCTATACCAGCTCGGCGGCGGGTGCGCCGGTATGGGGGGATGGCTCGGCCGGCACCGTGACGGTCTCTGTCGCGGGCGCGGGTGCGACGACCTCGACGAGCGTCTATGGAAAAATCGTGGCCAAGCAAAACGTCAAAGCGGGCAGCTACGCCGATACGGCGATCGTCACGGTGACGTTCTGACGTCTCGGCGGTGACGCGCTGCCTCAGCGGGACGCGTGACCGACGGCGGATGTGCGATTGGTCGCGGTTAAGCGATTAAAATGTGATCGTGACAGCGACGGTGTCGGCATACGACCCGATCGGGGTGGTGCCCTGGCTGCCTGGCACCCGCCCGTAAATCGTATTCGCCTGGGCGGCCCCGGTCCCCGTCCCAGTGATGGTGGCTGTCGGCGCCGTGCCGTCGCCCCAAATCGTGGTGCGCGCGCTGTCTTTGTAGAGCGCATAATTCACGGTGTTTGCACCCGAGGTCATCTTGCGGACCGAGAGCGTCGCCCCCGTACCAGCGCCGGCCCCGGCCGCGGCTGCCCAGGCCGTGCCATTGGTGCACGTGACGGTTACCGTCCCGGTCGCATCATCAGGAGTCGCGGTGAGGGTTGAAATTGTCGAAAATGCCACCGCCGCCGTGCTGACCGTGCAATTGGCACTCACCGCCGCGCTGGATGCGATCGACGAGCTGGCGGTTCCGGCCAGCGCCGGAGCACCCATGCCGAGCAGGACAAGTGCCGTGCAGACGATTTTGCCAGTTCTAATTTTAAGCATCATTACTTCCTCTTTCCACGCCACTGCGCGCTCGCGCTTGCAGATGCCTAGAAGGTGATCGTGACCGCCACTGTGTCCGCATAGGAGCCGACCACGGCGGTCCCCTGGCTCGCCGTGACCCGCCCATAAATGATGTTCGCCTGGACCGATCCGGTACCGGTGCCGGTGATGGTTGCCGTTGGGGCGACGCCGTCACCCCAGATCGAAGTCCGCCCGCTATCCTTGTACAAGGTATAGTTCAAAAGATTGGCGCCGGAGCTCATCTTGCGAACCGACAGGGTGGCCCCGGTGCCGGTTCCCGCCCCCGCAGTCGCCGTCCATGCGGTACCGCTGGTGCAAGTTACGTTGAGCCCGCCGGTCGCGTCATCGGGAGTCGCGCTCAGCGTGTCGACGACGCCGAAGGCGACCGCCGTCGTCGAGACGGTGCAGTTCGCGCTGACCGTTGCGCTCGACGCGAGGGACGAGCTCGCGGTCCCCGCAATGGCGGGCGCACCGGTGCCGGCGATCGTTGCAGCGACGAATGATGCGATGATCTTATTGATCGGCTTCAATTGCTGTCCTTCCGATGGAAGCATGAGACACGGGGCAATGCCCTGCCCGACCTAAAATGTGATCGTGACCGCAACCGTGTCGGCATAAGAGCCGACAGGCAGGGTCGATTGGCTGCCGGTGACGCGGCCGTAGATGGTGCTTGCCTGGACGGCGCCGGTGCCCGTGCCTGCGATGTTGACCGTGGGCGCCACGCCATCGCCCCAAATGGTGGTGCGGCCGCTGTCCGTATAAAGCGCGTAATTCATCAAATTCGCGCCAGATGTCATCTTGCGCACCGAAAGCGTCGCACCGGTGCCGGTTCCGGCCCCGGCCGTAGCCGTCCAAGGGGTGCCTGGGGTGCAGGTGACGTTGACGGTACCGGTTGCATCGCTGTTAGCGGCGGAAAGTGTGTTGTAGGTGCCGAAGGCGATCGCCGCTGTCGTCACCGTGCAATTGGCACTGACCGTCGCGCTGATCGCGATCGTGGAACTGGCCGTTCCCGCAACGGCGGAACCGGCTCCCATAAGCGCCGTGGCTCCGGCCAACGCCATCGCGCAATATCTGATCGACCTCATCATATTCTCCCGCCACAAGGCGCAATCCGCTTGCTCAAATCCCTCAAGCGTCTTGTCCTGATGCGGTGAAATTACGGTACAGGCCTTAAAATTCGCCTAATTAGGCCCAGATGATGGGTGTAGGCATCCGCGCCATGGCAAGAATTGATGATGGGGCGCGAAAGCGTTCCGCCTAATAAGCGACAGTCACAAACTGGATCCCGTGCCCGGCTTCGTCCGTGGAACTCTTGTGGTACAACGAGAGCAGTTGGCGGTCGCCGGTACCCCTTCCCCTTATCATCATATTCGCGGCGGAAGCCTTGGCCGCGCTGGGAGCCGCATCTCGATCGGTTGATACGCTCCATGGTTGATTGCTGGCGCAGGCCAGCGCGACGTTGACGACGATCCGCGTCTCACGGCCATCGCCCTGGTTCAAAGCTTGGGTCGAGGCTTCGCATGCCATGACAGTCGCCGTGACGCTCAGGGTGGCTCTCACGATTTCGGCGCAAGCGGGGTCGGCGACCATGGTCATCCCAGCGAACAACAGCGATGACAGGCGGCAAGCCGGGCCCAGCATCATAATGGCGGTCTACCCTCGAGTTGCGACCGAACATTTATACCGAAACAGGAGGGTGCCAAGCGCCTTTAGCTCGGCTGCGTGTCCAACAATGGGAAATACGAAATCGAAGTGCTTCGATTGGCGCCTACGCGCCCTTCACGAGGGATCTGTCACGGCGCACGACTATTCGACCCAGCCGGCCGGAAGGGCGCCGCACTTCCAATCAGAAGCTGATCGTCACGGTCACCGTATCGGCATAGGAACCGATCGGAACCGTGCCCTGGCTTCCAGGCACGCGCCCGTATATCGTATTGGCCTGTGCTGCTCCGGTACCCGTGCCGGTTATACTGGCCGTCGGAGCCACGCCATCTCCCCAGATCGAGGTGCGGGCGCTGTCCTTATAAAGAACATAGTTCAAGGTATTCGCGCCCGAGC
>JAQGLH010000239.1 GCA_028293005.1 Alphaproteobacteria bacterium | reverse complement strand
CGATCAAGCCTTGAGGTCGCTCGGTCGAGATTGTTCGCCGCGCGGCATCGCGTCGATGCCCGCACCCACAGTCGTACGCGAAGAACCAGGCGCCTCAGACCGTTTGACGGTCCGAGGCTCCTGGCTGGAGATCCGCGAGGCTTAGCCTTCGATCCCCGCGTCGCGGCTTGCTGCCTCGCGCTTGGCCATATTCTCAGGATCGAGCGGACCAGTCGCGCGGACTGCCCTATCCTTCATGCCAGACCAGATGTTGCGGTACGACAGATAGGCAAGGATCGTCGCGATCACGAGAAACGCGAGGACGGCGAGGCCGGCACGGTGGCGATTCTCCAGCTTCGGCTCCGCGGTCCAGACGAGGAACGCCGAGACGTCCTTCGCCATCTGGTCGACCGTCGGCTTGGTGCCGTCGGCGAAGGTGACCTGACCCTCCGCCACCAGCGGCGGCGGCATCGCGATGTTGAGGTTCGCGAAATAGGGATTGTAGTGGAGGTTCGGGCCGGGGAGCGACTCCTTCGGCAGGTTGGCCGGCGGATTCTGATAGCCGGTCAACAGCGAATGGACATAGGCCGCGCCGCCCTCGCGGGCCTTGGTCATCAGCGAAAGATCGGGCGGCGCGGCGTTGTTGTTCGCGGCGCGAGCGGCGACCTCATTGGCATAAGGGGACGGGAAGCGGTCAGCGGCAAGGGCCTTGCGCGTCGCCGGCTCGCCGGTGTCCGGATTGATGTCGGGAACCTCGATCTGCCACTGGTTGGCGATCGCCTTCACCTCGGGCTCGCTGTAGCCAAGATCCGCGAGGTCGCGGAACGACACCAGGTGGATGCTGTGGCACGCCGAGCAGACTTCCTTATAGACCTGGAAGCCGCGCTGGAGCTGGGCACGGTCGAAACGGCCGAGCGGGCCGTCGCTGGCGAGCGCAAGCGGTTTGGGGTGATGGTGGAAGCGATGCTCCACGGTCGGCTTGGGCGGATCGCCGATATAGCCGATAGCGCCCCACAGCAGCGACCAGGCCGCCACCACGACAAAGCCGAGGCCGACCAGAAAGCCGATCACGCGAACCACCATGGTCAGTCTACCCCTTATTCAGCCGGTGCAACGCGGCTGCCGTATGGCGCCGCTTCTGCCGCTTCACCGTGGAGCACCGATTCCGAGATGGAATTGGGCAACGGCAAGGTGCGCTCGATTGCCGAGAGCACCGGCAGGATGATGAGAAAATGTGCGAAATAATACATGGTCGCGGCCTGGCTGATCATCACATAGGGCTCTTCCGCCGGCGCGCCGCCGCAATAGCCGAGGATCGCCACGTCGATCAGCAGGATCCAGAAGAACTGCCGGAACCGCGGACGGTAGCTGCCCGAGCGCACCGGCGAACTGTCCAGCCACGGCAGGAAGAAAAGCAGCAGGATCGACGAGAACATCGCGATCACGCCCCACAGCTTCGCGGGCAGGATGAAATCGACCGTGAACGCGCGCAAGATCGCGTAGAATGGCCAGAAATACCATTCGGGAACGATATGCGACGGCGTCGAGAGCGGGTTGGCCGGGATGTAATTGTCGGCATGCCCGAGATAGTTCGGCGCGAAGAAGACGACCGCGGCGAGCGCGATCAGGAACAGGCCGAGGCCGAAGCCGTCCTTGGCGGTATAATAAGGATGGAAGGGCACGGTATCCTGCGGGGTCTTGACGTCGACCCCGGTCGGATTGCCCGAACCCGGGATGTGCAGAGCCCAGATGTGGAGGATGATCACCCCTGCAATCACGAACGGCAGCAGATAGTGCAGTGAGAAGAACCGGTTCAGGGCTGCATTGTCCGGGGCATAGCCGCCGAGCAGCCAATGCTGGACCGGCTCGCCGACCAGCGGGATCGCGCCGAACAGGCCGGTGATCACCTTCGCGCCCCAGAAGCTCATTTGGCCCCACGGCAGCACATAGCCCATGAACGCGGTTGCCATCATCAGCAGGAAGATGACCAGCCCGAGGAACCATACCACCTCGCGCGGCGCCTTGTACGATCCGTAATAAAGGCCGCGGAAGATGTGGATGTAGGTGACGATGAAGAAGAAGCTCGCGCCATTGGAGTGCGCATAGCGCAGCAGCCAGCCCTGGTTGACGTCGCGCATGATGTGCTCGACGGAGTCGAACGCAAGCACGCCGGCCGGCGCATAATGCATCGCCAGGACGATGCCGGTGACGATCTGGATGGTCAGCGCGACGCCGGCGAGGACGCCGAAGTTCCAGAAATGGTTGAGGTTGCGCGGAACCGGATAGCCGCCGCCGACGGCGCCGAACACGAGCCGCGGAAGCGGCAGCCGTTCGTCGATCCACCGCATGAGCGGCGATTTGGGATTATATTGTTCCGCCCAGGGAAAGCTCATTCTCTGATACCTCAGCCGATCTGAACGACAGTGTCGGATTTGAATTCATAGGCCGGCACTTCGAGATTGCGGGGTGCCGGGCCTTTGCGGATGCGCGCCGCAGTATCGTAGTGCGAGCCGTGGCAGGGGCAGAAATAGCCGCCGAAATCACCGCGATTCTCGCCTTCCGCAGCGCCGAGCGGAACGCAGCCCAGATGGGTGCAGACACCGAGCGTGATCAGCCAATTGGCGTGGCCGGGCTTGGTGCGCTCGGCAAGCGTCTGGGGATCGCGCAGCGTCGACAACGGCACCGCATTGGCGGCCTGGATTTCCTTCGGCATCAGGTTGCGGATGAAGATCGGCTGCTTGCGCCAGATCGACTTGATCGCCTGGCCGGCCTGGATCTTCGAGATATCGACCTCGATCGATGCGAGCGCGAGGATGTCGGCAGACGGGTTCATCTGATTGATCAGCGGATAGAGGGTCGCCACCGCGCCGACGCCGGCAAAACTCACCGCCGCGATATTGATGAAGTCCCGGCGGCGCACGCCGTCGTCCGACGAGCCTCCGGCCGCTTGTTCGGTATGTTCAACCGTCGCCATCATAGCCCTTTAGCGATTCAAATCGGATGTGCGGACAACCTCGGCCATCGAGAGCGCGGCCAGGGCGGCATCCGTACAATGCCACGCGGCGGATCCGGCGGCTGCGGCGCCTGATAGCCGCGTGAACGGCGCTTTGCCAACAGCCATTTTAACGCGCTTGTGACACGCCCCGCCGCGCGCGCTATCGCACCGCCATGCGCATCGCCCTTTATCAGCCCGACCAGGCTGGGAATGTCGGAACGATCCTGAGACTGGCGGCCTGCCTTGGCGTCGGCGTGGACATCATCGAACCGTGCGGATTCGCTTATTCCGACCGGGCCCTGAAGCGCGCCGGCATGGACTATGCGGAGATCGCCGAGGTGAAACGGCACCCGAGCTGGGCCGCGTTCGAGCAGGACGTGCGAGGGCGGATCATATTGCTGACGACAAGCGCCACAATGCTGCTCCCCGATGCCCGCTTCGACGCCGACGACATCCTGCTGCTGGGTTCCGAGAGCAGCGGCGCGCCACCGCAGGTCCATTCCCGTGCCGACGAACGCATTCGCATTCCGCAGGTCGCGGCCGCGCGATCCTTGAACATTGCGATCGCGGCAGGCATCGCGCTCGGCGAAGCGCTTAGACAGACGAAGGGATGGCCCGAATGATCGAGCTCGATCACGAGCAAAAGGAGGCGCGCGCATGGTTCGAATCGCTGCGCGACCGGATTTGCGCGGAGTTCGAAACCATCGAGCGCGAGGGTGGCAGCGCGGCGCGCTTCGACTATATTCCCTGGGACCGGCCCGACGACAGCGGCGCCCCCGGCGGCGGAGGCGTGCGCGGGCTGATGAAAGGCGCGGTCTTCGAGAAGGTGGGCGTCAATGTCTCGACCGTCGGTGGACGCTTCAACCCCGAATTCGCCAAGACGATCCACGGCGCGGGCGAGGATCCCCGCTTCTCGGCCACCGGGATCAGCCTGGTCGCGCACATGGCAAATCCGCACGCGCCGGCGGTGCATATGAACATGCGCTTCCTCAGCACGCAGCGGCGCTGGTTCGGCGGCGGCGCCGATCTCAACCCGCCGATCCCCTACGAGCACGACACGAGGGAGTTCCACGAGGCGCTGCAGGCCGCGTGCGAGCGGCACGACCCGACCTATTACGAGCGATACCGCAAATGGGCGGAGGATTATTTCTTCATCCCCCACCGCGGCGTGCATCGCGGCGTGGGCGGGATCTTCTACGATCATCTCGAAGGCGATTTCCAGAAGGGCTTCGCCTTCACCCGCGATGTCGGCGAGGCGCTCCTCGCGATCTTCCCCAAGCTGGTGCGGAGGCGGATGGGCACGCCGTTCACCGACGCGGAAAAGGCGCGACAGCTCGAATGGCGCGGCCGCTATGCCGAGTTCAACCTGATCTATGACCGCGGCACCTTGTTCGGCCTCAAGACCGGCGGCAACGTCGATGCGATCCTGATGAGCCTGCCCCCGGTGGCGGCATGGTCCTGAAGCCGGGGAGCCTGAAGCCGGGGAGCCTGGCCGATCTTGCGCCGGGCCAGGTCGGCGCGGTCGTCACCTATCTCGAGATGAATGCGCGGCCGCGGCCGCGGCCGCTGCCCCCCTCCCCGTTCCGGCTCGAGCGGTGGCGTGAGGTCGATCCCGCCAAATACCGCCTGCTGTTCGAGCGCGTCGGCGGCCGCTGGCTCTGGTATTCTCGCCTCGCGATGAACGATGACGTGCTTCGCGCCAATGTCGGCGAGGTCCATGCCGTGGTCGATCGATCGGGAATCGAGGTCGGCATGATCGAGCTCGACTTCAGCGACCCCGGCCACTGTCTGATTCGATTCCTCGGCCTCGTTCCGGAGCTCGCGGGGCGCGGCCATGGCAAATGGCTGTTCGCGCAGCTGCTCGCGCTCGGCTGGCGCGCCGGCGTCCAGCGGCTTCGGGTCAATACCTGCACGCTCGACCATCCGGCTGCGCTGCCGGCCTATTTGAGCGCCGGGTTCACGCCCTATCGGCGGTCCTTCGAGAGCTTCCCCGATCCGCGGCTGCTCGGTTTGCTGCCGCGCGACGTCGCGCCTCAGATCCCGCTGCTGGAGCCATAGCCAGGCTCGATCGCTCGGCCCGATCGCTAAAGAATGGGCTCCGTGACCGCTCCGCTGAGTTGCCGATAGGCGGCAGCGCCGAGCAGGATCAGGACGGTGTGGAAGGCTGCGCTGAGCGCAGTCGTCAGGATCAGCAGCAGAAAGCCTCCGAGATCCCGACCCAGCAGCAGCACGAACAGCGAGCCGAACACGACCGCTAGCGCCAGCGTGACCACGGTGAAGGCCACGAAGACAATCAGGATGAGCCCGAACAGCGCCCAGCCATTGCCGCGTGTGACCTCGAAGCAGCGGCGAAGCGCGTCGATCGGATTGCGCCGTCGCTCGGCAACGACGACCGGCGCGAGCGGCACCAGCCGCCCGTAAAAATAGAGGAACGGCACGATCAGCGCCATGAACGCCGTGCCGAGGATCAGCCCGGACAACAGGAACGCGACGAAGTAGGAGGGCAGAAGCTGAATGCCGCCGGCGATCGCACCGCCCACCGTGGGACGTTCGCGGTCGAAGATCAGGCTGAGGATCGCGATCGTGCCGAGCATGTTGACGAGCGAGTCGATCAGCAGCCAATGCCAGTTGCCGCTAAGATAGTCGCTCATCGCCGTGATCATCGCATCGACGCTGCCGGCCTTTTCGGGCGGGGGAAGGAAATGCGCGACGAGCAGGTCCGGCAGGAAAAGAAACACGCCGGCGATGGCGATGACCAGCGGCAGATGCCCGCGCATCAGCGCGACCGTATCCTGCCATACTGCATTGTAGGAAAATCTCATCACCGTGGCCCTCGCTGCTCTCCTTCGCCATAGCGATCAGCCCCTCGCCGTTGCAAGCAAGGCTTGATCCCGTTCCCGGCTTGTGGCGGAGACATCCGATGGACGTGGATACGAGCGGAGCGCAGGCGATCGAATGGCGGCAGTCGGACGGATTGACCGATTATGCCGAAGCGCTCGCCGCGATGGAGCAAAGGGCAGCGGCGATTCATGCCGGCACTGCGGGCGAGCTGATCTGGCTGCTCGAGCATCCGCCGCTCTACACGGCGGGAACAAGCGCAGACCCGGCCGAGCTCTTCAACCCCAACGATCTGCCCGTCCACGAGGCCGGCCGCGGCGGCCGCTACACTTATCATGGGCCCGGCCAGCGGGTCGGCTATGTGCTGCTGGACCTCAACCGGCGTGGCCGCGACGTGCGGCGCTTCGTCCACGCGCTCGAAGGCTGGCTGATCGCCTCGCTGGCCCAATTGGGGATTACCGCCTATCGCGCGCCGGGCCGGATCGGAATCTGGGTCGATCACGGCGGCACGGAAGCGAAGATCGGAGCGATCGGCGTTCGCGTGCGCCGCTGGATCACGATGCACGGTTTCTCGGTCAACATCGATCCGGAACTTTCTCACTTTTCAGGCATAGTGCCATGCGGTATTGCGGACTTTCCAGTGACCAGCCTCGACGAGATAGGAGTTTCCGAAGGGCAGCGACGTTTCGACCTGGCACTGCGACAGGGGCTCGACCATTTTCTTTCCTCTCTCGAGGCGAGGAACTGAGAAGGCTTGAGAGCCGATTTCTTTCCGTTTAGTGTAAGAACTGATTTGGCAAAAAGGGGCCTACCCGACCAGATCGTCAATCTAGGGAGTTTATCAATGCGTGCACTTCTTTCGAAAATCTTGACCGGATCTATGGTTGCCGGCGCGGCGCTGCTTGTTTCTGCTTGCGGTGGCCACGGAGACGAAGCTGCGAATAACGCAATGACGTCCGATCTCGGAACCGATTCCACGCTTGACACGACCAACGACGTGACCGCGATCGATGCGGGCACGGGTGCCGACGCCAATATGGCAACGGACGCCATGACCACCGACATCGGCGGGACAAGCAACACCACCGACGCCGGCAACATGACGAACGGAATGTAATCCTTTCCGTGTCATCGAATTGAAGGAGGCCGTCCGGGCGACCGGACGGCCTTTTCTTTTCGGCTTGCTTTCCCGAGGGTTGCGGCCGCACACGTGACGAGGCGTGCCGGCGTCGGGGCGGATATTTTCGACCGGCTGGATTGCGGCAGCCGCCGTGTTAAGCATAGAGCGCAGCCTGCGCGCGTATCGGCGCAAGCCGCTGGAGGGTTCATGGTTGGTTGGTTGAAGAACGGCGTCAGGGCAGCGACCCTCCTCATGGCAGGATGCGTCTTTACCGGATCGGCCAGCGCCCAGCTTTTCCTGTTCGATCCCGATTTCAAAGCCGCGCCGATCGAGGGCAGCGATCCCCTCGTGGGGCTGCCGCTGCCCAAAGCGACGCCGCAGGAATATGCCGCGCATCTCGTCTGGAACCTGCGCGCAGGCCTCAACGTCGCCGCGCTGCAGTGTCAATTCTCACCCTATCTGCGGGCAGTCGAGAATTATAATGGGATCCTCGCGCATCACTCGAAGGAGCTGATGGAGGCCTACACGACACTCGGGAAATATTTCAAACGAGTGCACGGCCCGCGCGAAGGCCAGCGCCTGTTCGACGATTATTCGACGATCACCTACAATAATTTTTCGACGCTCCAGGCCCAGCTCGGCTTTTGCCAGACGGCGACGACCATCGCCAAGGAAGCGCTCGCAAGGCCGAAGGGCCAATTGTACCTGACCGCACGCGCTCGCCTGCGCGAGCTCAGGAACAGCCTCATCCCCGCCTACGACCGCTTCCCGCTGCGCTACGATGCGCGCATGATCCAGCTGCAGCCGTTGCCACCGCTTCAGAACAGCTGCTGGGACAAGAAGAACGAGCTCAAGAAGAAGTGCATGCCCGCAAGCTAGGCTGCTCCGCCAGCTCCAGGCGACGCCGCATATTGGGTGGGATCGAGCAGCCCGGCCTCGGCAAATCCCTTCGAACGTAACCGGCAGCTGTCGCACAGGCCGCAATGAAGCCCGTGATAGGTCGGATCGTAGCAGGACCAGCTGAGACCGGCATCGAGCCCAAGCCGCGCGGCTTCTCGAACGATCTCGCTTTTGGTCAGCCGCACCAAAGGGCGGTGAACTGAAAAGCCACCTTCCTCGACGCCGGCCTTGGTCGCGACGTTCGCGAGCCGTTCGAACTGGTCGACAAATTCCTCACGGCAGTCGGGATAGCCGGAATAATCGAGGGCATTGACGCCGATGAAGATGTCGCGAGCGCCGGATGCCTCCGCCAGCCCGAGCGCGAGCGAAAGGAAGATCGTGTTGCGGGCCGGAACATATGTCACCGGTATGCCGTCGCCGACGCCGCCCTTTGGAACCGGGATGTCGGCGGTCAGCGCCGACCCTCCGAACTGGCGCAGGTCCAGCGGGAGCAATATCTGTCGTTCTGCACCGAGCGCGGCGGCGATTCGGCCCGCGGCTTCGATCTCGACACGGTGCCGCTGCTGATAATCGATGGTCAGCGCGACCACGCGATATCCCCGCTCGCGCGCCAGCGCGCCGGCCACCATCGAATCGAGACCCCCCGACAGCAGCACCACCGCCAGCGGCTCGGTCACGCCCAGCATCCGGTGAGAGTGCGCCCGCCCGGGAGCAACAGGGAGCTTGGAGGAAGGTCACGTTTCATAGGAATTGCGCTTTCTGCGGCGAGCGGCATCGCAAAGCACGCGGCATGTCGGCTTGGCGTGCGTGAAACAATGCTCGGGCTGCCACTGCGCACGCGCGCTAGAGGCGATTCCCCGCCTAGGCAAGCCGCCGAAAGAGCCGGCCGCACAAAAGAGCGGGCCGCCCGGTGAGGGGCGGCCCAGTTTAGGCCTTAAGCCTGCTAGGGAGGAAGTGTGCCCAATGCGGCACCCGCTCCTTGTACATCAGCGTTGGTAAACGGGGCGTTAACGGCGAGCGCTTCTTTTCTGCCCGCACGAACCGACCTGCCGAGCCTCCGCGCGGAACGCGAAAGGAGCCTTGTCGATGATACCTTGGGTGTCGATCACCG
>JAQGLH010000224.1 GCA_028293005.1 Alphaproteobacteria bacterium | reverse complement strand
GCAGCTCTGGCGCGATGGCGCGGTCATGCTCGGCAAACTCAATCTCGACGAATTCGCGATGGGCTCGTCGAACGAGACGAGCGCCTTCGGACCGGTCGTGTCTCCATGGCGGCGCAATGGCTCGGATGCGAAGCTCGTTCCGGGCGGTTCATCCGGCGGCTCGGCTGCGGCGGTCGCGGCGCGGCTTTGTCTCGGCGCGACTGCGACCGATACCGGCGGCTCGATCCGCCAGCCCGCCGCGTTCTCCGGCATCACCGGCATCAAGCCGACCTACGGCCGCTGCTCGCGCTGGGGCATCGTCGCCTTCGCCTCGTCGCTCGACCAGGCCGGGCCGATGGCACGCGACGTCCGCGACTGCGCGATCATGCTCGAGGCGATGGCCGGCTTCGATCCGATGGATACGACCTCGCTCGAGCTGCCGGTCCCGCGCTGGGAAGCCGAGCTGTCGAGTGACATTCGCGGCAAGAGGATCGGCATTCCCCGTGAATACCGCATCGAGGGCGTGCCGCCCGAGATCGATGCGGTGTGGGAGCAGGGCATCGCCTGGCTGAAGGATGCCGGCGCCGAGATCGTCGAGGTCTCGCTGCCGCACACCCGTTATGCGCTGCCGACCTATTACATCATCGCGCCGGCCGAGGCCTCCTCGAACCTCGCGCGCTACGACGGCGTGCGCTACGGCAAGAGGGTCGATCCGGGTTCGGGTGGCCTCGCCGAAATGTACGAGGCGACCCGCTCCGCGGGCTTCGGCGCCGAGGTCAAGCGGCGGATCATGATCGGCACCTATGTGCTCTCGGCAGGCTTCTACGACGCTTATTTCAACCAGGCGCAGAAGGTACGGACCTTGATCGCGCGCGATTTCGAGCAGGCGTGGGAGAAGTGCGACCTTCTGCTCGCGCCGACCACGCCGTCGGCGGCGTTCGGCCTCGGCGAAAAGAGCGAGGACCCGATCGCGATGTATCTCAACGACGTGTTCGCGGTTCCGGCCAGCCTCGCCGGCCTGCCCGCGATGTCGGTTCCGGCCGGGCTCGATTCGAAGGGATTGCCGCTCGGGCTCCAGATCATCGGCCGGCCACTCGAGGAGCAGGGGGTGCTCAACGCCGGCCTTGCGTTCGAGGAGCGCGCCGGCTTCACGGCCCGGCCGGAGACATGGTGGTGAGCAACTATCGCGTCCACGGCGCGAGCGGCGAGTGGGAGGTCGTGATCGGCCTCGAGGTCCACGCCCAGGTCACCTCGCTCGCCAAGCTCTTCTCGGGCGCCTCGACCGAATTCGGCGCCGAGCCGAACACCCAGGTCAGCCTGGTCGACGCGGCGATGCCGGGCATGCTGCCGGTGCTCAACGGCGAATGCGTGCGCCAGGCGGTTCGCACCGGCATGGCGATCGAGGCCAGGATCAACGCCTGGTCACGCTTCGACCGCAAGAATTATTTCTACGCCGATCTGCCGCAGGGCTATCAGATCAGCCAGCTCTATCATCCGATCGTCGGCGAGGGCGCGATCGAGATCGAGACCGGCGAAGGCAGCAAGACGGTCGGGGTCGAGCGCATCCATCTCGAGCAGGATGCCGGCAAGCTGATGCACGATCAGCATCCGTCCTTCTCTTATGTCGATCTCAACCGTTCGGGTGTTGCCCTGATGGAGATCGTCTCCAAGCCGGACATGCGTTCTCCCGATGAAGCAGGTGCTTATGTCCGTAAGCTCAGAGCAATTCTGCGTTACGTCGGCAGCTGCGACGGCAATATGGAGCAGGGCTCGATGCGCGCCGACGTCAACGTCTCGGTGCGCCGGCCGGGCGATCCGCTGGGGACGCGCTGCGAGGTCAAGAACGTCAATTCGGTCCGGTTCATCCAGCAGGCGATCGAATATGAGGCGCGCCGCCAGGTCGATCTGATCGAGGACGGCGGCAGCGTCGTCCAGGAGACGCGGCTGTTCGATCCCGACAAGGGCGAGACGCGGAGCCTGCGGTCGAAGGAAGACGCCCACGATTACCGCTATTTCCCCGATCCCGACCTGCTGCCGGTCGAGCTGACCCCGGCCTTCCTCGACGAATGCCGCCATAGCCTGCCCGAGCTTCCCGACGCCAAGCGCAGCCGTTACGTCGACGGGCTTGGCCTGTCGGCCTACAATGCCAGCGTGCTGACCGCGGAGGCGGAGACCGCGCGCTGGTTCGAGGCGCTGCTTGCCGAAAGCGCGCTCAAGCAGAAGAAGCCTGAAAGCCAGGTCGCAAAGGCCACTGCCAATTGGTTGATTTCAGACCTTTTTGGTGCGCTGAACCGGTTCGGCAAGGAAATCGACGAAAGCCCGGTAAGCCCCGCTCAGGGCGCCGAACTGCTCGCGCTGGTCGCCAACGGCACGCTGTCGGGCACGCTCGCCAAGCAGGTGTTCGAGATCATGATCGAGAGCGGCGAGGATCCCGCTTCGATCGTGGAGTCGCGCGGGCTGCAGCAGACCAGCGATACCGGCGCGATCGATGCGGCGATCGCCGACGTCATGACGTCAAATCCCGACAAGGTGGCTGAATATCGCAGCGGCAAGGACATATTGTTCGGCTTCTTCGTCGGCCAGGTGATGCGGGCGATGGCCGGCAAGGCCAATCCGCAGGTCGTCAACGATTTGCTCAAGAAGGCGCTCGGCTAGCCTCCGACTCGTCGACGGCGGAGCAATCCCCGGAACGAACCGCGACCCAGTCGGAGCGAAGCGCCCGCGTGCAGGTGGCCCGGCAGCTTCGCCTTGCCCCGTTCGTCATCCCTGCTATAGACGCCGACCGACGGCGGCCCAGCGGGCGTGGCGGAACTGGTAGACGCGCCAGATTTAGGTTCTGGTATCGAAAGATGTGGGGGTTCGAGCCCCTCCGCCCGCACCAGATTCGCCCGGTGACGCAAATGCCGCAGCAGAGAAATCCTAAAACGAAGGCTTAGCTTCGAGATGCAGACTGTCGAGACGTTGAACGAAGGCCTCAAGCGCGCCTTCAAGATTACCATCCCCGCCAAGGAGATCGACGATCGCGTCGACGCGGAGTTGAAAACGGTCGCGCCGCGCATCCGCATGCCCGGCTTTCGCCCCGGCAAGGTCCCGACCAACCTGGTCCGCAAGATGCACGGCCCCGCGATCGAGCAGGAAGCGCTCAACAGCGCCGTTCAGGACAGCGTCCAGAAGCTGATGTCCGAGCAGAAGCTGCGTCCGGCGATGCAGCCGTCGGTCGAGCTCGAGGAAACGCACGAATCCGGCAAAGACGTGGTCGTCAAGGTCGAGCTGGAGACGCTTCCCGACGTTCCCACCCCGCAGATCGAAGGTCTGAAGCTCGAGCGCCTGACCGTCGAGCCGACCGAAGAGGAGGTCGCGGAGCGGCTTGCGCAGCTCGCGCAGGGCCAGAAAAGCTATGATGCCGCGCCCGCCGATCATGCCGCGCAGCAGGGCGATCTCGTCGTCATCGACTATGAGGGCAAGGTCGACGGGGAGCCGTTCGAAGGCGGCAAGGGCGAGGGCATGTCACTCGAGCTCGGATCGGGCCGCCTCATCCCGGGTTTCGAGGATCAGCTCGTCGGCGCCAAGGCCAACGAGCAGCGCGTGCTCAATGTCACCTTCCCGGCCGATTACGGTGTCGATTATCTGAAGGGCAGGGACGCGACTTTCGAGGTCACCGTCAACGAAGTGCGCACGGCGCGCGAGGCCAGCCTCGACGACGATTTCGCGAAGAGCCTGGGCCTCGAGAGCATCGAGCAGCTCCGCGGCCTGCTCAAGGGCCAGCTCGAGCAGGAGCTCAATGGCCTCACCCGCACCCACATGAAGCGCCGGCTGCTCGACCAGCTCGCCGAGAGCCACGATTTCCCGGTGCCGCCGTCGATGGTCGAAGCCGAGTTCGACCAGATCTGGAAGCAGCTCGAGCATGAGGCGACCCACGAAGCCGATCCGGCCGCGGCGCGTGCCGAGATGGAAACCGAGCGGGACGAATATCACGCCATCGCCGAGCGCCGCGTGCGCCTCGGGCTGCTCCTCTCCGAGGTCGGCCAGACCAACGGTATCGAGGTGAGCGCCCAGGAGATGAACCAGCTGATCATGCAGGCGGCGCAGCAATATCGTAACGAGGATCGCGAGCGGTTCGTCCAGTATATCCGCAACGAGCCGATGGCCGCGGCGCAGCTCCGCGCCCCTCTGTTCGAGGACAAGGTCGTCGACTTCCTGTTCGAGAAGGCCGAGATCACCGACCGCGCCGTGACGCGCGAGGCGTTGCAGGCCGAGATCGAAGCCGAAGGCGGCCACGTCCACGGTCCGGATTGCGACCATGACCATGACCACGGCCATGATCATGCGCCGAAGCCCAAGGCGAAGGCCAAGA
The DNA here is from genome assembly GCA_028293005.1 of Alphaproteobacteria bacterium. Next base: position 4,446 of record JAQGLH010000224.1, on the reverse strand, counting down.
AGGCCGCTGCCGCGGAGGCCTCGGATGCCGCCCCGGCCGAGGAAGCCGCCAAGCCTGCCAAGAAGCCGCGCGCCGCGAAGGCTGCGGCCGCCAGCGCTGCCGAGGCTCCGGCTCTCGAAGCTCCGGCCGAAGCTCCAGCGCCCAAGGCCGCCGCCAAGCCCGCAAAAAAGGCTTCCGAGCCGAAGAAGCCTGCTGCAAAGAAGCCGAAGAGCAAGGACTGACCCCAGGCCGCCGTCCTTCCGGGGCGAGGCAGGGCCATATCGGGCGCGCTTCGGCGCGTTCGACCTTGGCTCGACGGGGACCGGATATGATGGGGGCTGGCGCGTGCTGAACGAAGCTGATGTCGCTGTGCGGGCGCTGCGTGTGGCCGTGCTCCTGCCCTGCTACAATGAGGAAGCCGCGATCGCGCAGACGATCGCGGGGTTTCGCGCGGCGCTCCCCGATGCGCGCATCTTCGTCTACGACAACAACAGCAGCGACGGCACCCGCGAGGTCGCCGCGGCGGCCGGCGCGATCGTTCGCCGCGAGCGGATGCAGGGCAAGGGCCACGTCGTCCGTCGGATGTTCGCCGACGTCGAGGCCGACGTCTATGTGATGGCCGACGGCGATGCGACCTATGACGCCGCGGCCGCGCCCGATCTGGTCCGGCGGCTGGTCGACGAGCAGCTCGATATGGTCGTCGGCGCGCGCCGCTCGGAGGTCGAGGCCGCCTACCGCCGCGGCCATCGGCTCGGCAACCGGGTGCTGACCACCATTCTCGCGCGCCTGTTCGGCAGGACGTTCAGCGACATCCTGTCGGGCTACCGCGTCTTTTCGCGCCGCTTCGTCAAATCCTTCCCGGCGCTGTCGCGCGGCTTCGAGACCGAGACCGAGATCAGCGTGCACGCGCTCGAGCTGGTGATGCCGGTCGGCGAAGTGCTCACCACCTACGGCGCGCGCCCGGAAGGATCCGAATCGAAGCTGTCGACCTACCGCGACGGCTGGCGGATCATGCGCACGATCCTCCACCTGTTCCGCATCGAGCGCCCGGTGCTGTTCTACGGCAGCATCGGCCTTGCGCTGGCCGTGCTTGCCATCGTGCTCGCCGTCCCGCTCGCGATCACTTACGCGCAGACCGGCCTCGTGCCGCGCTTCCCGACCGCGATCCTCGTCACCGGCCTGATGATTCTTGCCGGGCTGTTCTTCTTCTGCGGGCTGATCCTCGACACCGTCGTGCGCGGCCGCCGCGAGGTCCGCCGGCTGGCTTATTTGAGCTTTCCCGCGCCCGGGGCCCACGACCGCGCTACCCCCTCGGTCGGCCCAAATGGCGACAGCGAGGCGATTGGCGCACACGACGGGGCTTGAACACGAGGCGCTTTGCCCCGATGTTCGCTGTCCTAGCACATCGACAGGATCTCCAGACCATCATGGATCACGCAGACATCGTTTCCGGCCTCGTTCCCATCGTCATCGAGCAATCGAACCGCGGCGAACGGAGCTTCGACATCTATTCGCGCTTGCTGCGGGAAAGGATCGTCTTCGTCACCGGCGGGATCGAGGATCATATGGCGACGCTGATCACCGCGCAGCTGCTCTACCTGGAATCAGAGAATCCGAAGAAGGATGTGTTCATGTACATCAACTCGCCGGGCGGCGTGGTGACGGCGGGCATGGCGATCCACGACACGATGCAATATATCCGGCCGCGCGTCGGCACGGTCTGCATCGGCCAGGCGGCATCGATGGGCGCCTTCCTGCTCGGCGCGGGTGAGCCCGGCATGCGGGTGGCGCTCACCAACGCGCGGATCATGGTCCACCAGCCCTCGGGCGGGGCGCAGGGCCAGGCGACCGACATCGAGATCCACGCCCGCGAGATCCTGCGCATCCGGCACCGGATGAACGAGCTGATGGCGAAATATACCGGCCAATCGATCGAGGCGATCGAGACCGCGGTCGAGCGCGACAAGTTTCTTTCGGCGGACGAGGCGAAGCAGTTCGGCCTGGTCGACGAGGTCTTCGACAAGCGTCCGGCGACGGGCGAGGAAACGGGCCAGCACGCCAGCGCGGCGTAACCCGCGAGGGCCGTTAATCAATAGGCCATTGTGAATATGCAATAGTGCAGTCTAACATGGCCTTCAGCGACGGGTGCTTTCGGGAGCCCAACAAGGAAGATTATGACCAAGCTAAGCGGCAGCGACTCGAAGAGCACCCTCTATTGCTCGTTCTGCGGCAAATCGCAGCATGAGGTGAGGAAGCTCATCGCCGGCCCGACGGTCTTCATCTGCGATGAATGCGTCGAGCTGTGCAACGACATCATCCGCGAGGAGACCAAGTCCGCGCTCGTCAAGACGCGTGACGGCGTCCCCACGCCCGCCGAGATCTGCAAGGTTCTCGATGATTATGTGATCGGCCAGAGCCACGCCAAGCGCGTGCTCTCGGTGGCGGTGCATAACCATTACAAGCGGCTCAACCACGGTTCCAAGGGTTCCGATGTCGAGCTCGCCAAATCGAACATCCTGCTCGTCGGTCCGACCGGCTGCGGCAAGACCCTGCTTGCCCAGACCCTGGCGCGGATTCTCGACGTGCCGTTCACGATGGCCGACGCCACGACCCTGACCGAGGCTGGCTATGTCGGCGAGGATGTCGAGAACATCATCCTCAAATTGCTGCAGGCGTCTGATTACAATGTCGAGCGTGCGCAGCGCGGCATCGTCTACATCGACGAGATCGACAAGATCAGCCGCAAGTCGGACAATCCCTCGATCACACGCGACGTGTCGGGCGAGGGCGTGCAGCAGGCGTTGCTCAAGCTGATGGAAGGCACCACCGCCTCGGTTCCGCCGCAGGGCGGGCGCAAGCATCCGCAGCAGGAATTCCTGCAGGTCGACACGACCAACATCCTGTTCATCTGCGGCGGCGCGTTCGCGGGCCTCGAGAAGATCATCGCCGACCGCCTGCAGGGCAAGTCGATCGGCTTCGGCGCCTATGTCGCCGCTCCGGAGGAACGCCGCACCGGCGAGATCTTGCGCCAGGGCGAGCCCGAGGATCTCTTGAAGTTCGGCCTGATCCCGGAGTTCGTCGGTCGCCTGCCGGTGATCGCGACGCTCGAGGACCTCGACACCGAGGCGTTGGTCAAGATCCTCAAGGAGCCGAAGAACGCGCTGATCAAGCAATATGCCAAGCTCTTCGAGATGGAGGACGTCAAGCTCGCCTTCACCGAGGAGGCGCTGGTCGCGACCTCGAAGAAGGCGATCGAGCGCAAGACCGGCGCGCGCGGCCTCCGCTCGATCCTCGAGAATATCCTGCTCGACACGATGTTCGACCTGCCGTCGATGGACGGCGTCGATGAGGTGATGATCGACAAGGACGTCGTCGAGGGCCGCAAGGAGCCGGTGCGCATCTACGCGCAAAAGGCCGAGGACGCCGCCTGATTCACCTTTATCCCGCATTTGCGCGCCTCCGGGCGTGCGAATGCGCCTGTCCGGTTGTCGGCGCCTCTTCTTGCCGGGCCGCCTTGATGGTTCCGGAGGGAAATCTCATATACTAGAGGAAGCGCGGCTCTTGCCCGCGCTGGTGGAGTAACATGACCCAATCCTATCCAGTCCTCCCTCTCCGTGACATCGTGGTGTTCCCGCAGATGATCGTTCCGCTGTTCGTCGGCCGGGACAAGTCGGTGGCCGCGCTCGAAAGCGCGATGGCGGCGGACAAGAGCATCTTCCTCGTCTCTCAGCTCGATCCGGCCGAGGACGATCCCGATCGTGACGCGCTCTACGATCTCGGCGTGATCGCCACCGTGCTTCAGCTTCTGAAGCTTCCCGACGGCACCGTGCGCGTGCTCGTCGAGGGCCAGCGCCGCGCGTCGCTCAAGACCCTGACCAGCGAGGGCGAGCATCTCGTCGCCGAGGCCGAGCCGATCGAAGGTGTCGAGCCGGCCGGCGCCGAGGTGTCGGCGCTGATGCGCTCGGTCGTCGAGCAGTTCGAAAATTATTCGAAGTTCAACAAGAAGCTGCCGGCCGAGACGGCGGTGCAGCTCTCGCAGATCGAGGAGCCCTCGAAGCTCGCCGACGCGGTCGCCGCCAACATCAACATCAAGGTTTCGGACAAGCAGGCGTTGCTGGCCGAGCTCAATCCGGTGCGGCGGCTCGAGATGGCGTTCGCCTTCATGGAAGGCGAGCTTGGCGTGCTCCAGGTCGAGAAGAAGATCCGCAGCCGCGTCAAGCGCCAGATTGAGAAGACCCAGCGCGAATATTATCTCAACGAGCAGTTGAAGGCGATCCAGCGCGAGCTGGGCAACGAGGGCGAGGAGCCCAAGGGCGCCGAGGTGTCGGCGCTGATGCGCTCGGTCGTCGAGCAGTTCGAGAATTATTCGAAGTTCAACAAGAAGCTGCCGGCCGAGACGGCGGTGCAGCTCTCGCAGATCGAGGAGCCCTCGAAGCTCGCCGACGCGGTCGCCGCCAACATCAACAT
>JAQGLH010000215.1 GCA_028293005.1 Alphaproteobacteria bacterium | reverse complement strand
GGCGATCGGCGCGGCGTTTCTCGCGCTGGTCGCCATCAACGGTGCCGCGATCGCCTGAGCCGGCAGCCCGGGACATCGCTCGGGCGTCACCGGCAGCGTTGCCTGCCCCGGCGGCCGTTGCTAAGGGCATCGGCATGGATCCGTTCGTTCCCGAAATCTCCTATGTCACGATCCCGCGCGTCGCGTGCGACGGTGCCTCGCAAACCCATGCCGCGCTGGGCCATCCGCGCGTCTACATGCAGATCGATGAAAAGGGCTATGTCGACTGCGGCTATTGCGACCGCCGCTTCATCCTGACGGGCGGGCCGGCCGACGCCGGGCACGATGCCCCGCACGGGGCGCGGGCCTGAAATAAAGGCGCTTTCGAGGCCGTAGAGGATGGATAAGCCGGTCGGGCGCTCTATATCCTCCTTATGACCAGCATCGCCGATCCCCGCCGCTTCCTCTACCGCAACGATGGCCTCGATCCCGAAGCCGCCAAGCGCCTCACCGCCGAAGCATTGTCCAATTGCGACGACGGCGAGCTCTATCTCCAATATACGGCGTCCGAGAGCTTCAGCTTCGACGACGGCCGGCTGAAAACCGCCGACTTCAACACCCAGGCGGGTTTCGGGCTGCGCGGCGTGTCGGGCGAGACCACCGCTTTCGCGCATGCCAACGAATTGAGCGAGGCCGCGATCCGCCGCGCCGCCGAGACGATGGCGGTGCTCGATCCCTCGAAAACGGCGCCCGCCGCGCCCCCGCGCCGCACCAATGCGACGCTCTACACCGACATGGATCCGCTCAGCCTGGTGCCGTTCGCGCGCAAGGTCGAGCTCTGCCAGCGCATCGACGCGGCGGCGCGTGCACGCGATCCGCGGGTCAAGCAGGTCTCGGTGTCGCTGGCGGGATCATGGAGCGTGATCGACATCGTCCGCGCCGACGGCTTCGTCGCGCATGACGTGAGGCCGCTGGTGCGGCTCAACGTGCAGATCGTGGTCGAGCAGAACGGCCGGCGCGAGAGCGGCTATCACGGCATGGGCGGTCGCAGGCTCTACGACGATCTGTTCGAGGAGGCGACCTGGAACCGCACGGTCGACATTGCGCTTGCGCAGGCCCTGGTCAATCTCGACGCGGTCGCAGCGCCCGCCGGCGAGATGAATGTCGTGCTCGGCCCCGGCTGGCCCGGCGTGCTGCTCCACGAGGCGATCGGCCATGGCCTCGAGGGCGATTTCAACCGCAAGGGCACGTCGGCCTTTTCGGGAAGGATCGGCGAGCGAGTCGCCGCCCCCGGCGTGACTGTGGTCGACGACGGCTCGATCGGCGGGCGCCGCGGTTCGCTGTCGATCGACGACGAAGGCACGCCGACCCGGTCGAACGTGCTGATCGAGGACGGTATCCTGAAATCCTATCTGCAGGACCGCCTCAACGCGCGGCTGATGGGGGTCGAGCCGACCGGCAACGGCCGCCGCGAGAGCTTCGCGCATGCGCCGATGCCGCGCATGACCAACACCTTCATGCTCGGCGGCGACGGAGATCCGGCCGAGATATTGGCACGCGTCAAGAACGGCATCTACGCCAAGAGCTTCGGCGGCGGGCAGGTCGACATCACCAACGGCAAGTTCGTCTTTTCCTGCACCGAGGCCTATAAGATCGAGAACGGCAGGCTCGGCGCCCCGCTCAAGGGCGCGACGTTGATCGGCGACGGACCGACCGTGCTGACCAAGGTCGCAGCGATCGGCAACGACATGGCGCTCGACGAAGGCGTCGGCATTTGCGGCAAGGGCGGCCAATCGGTTCCGGCCGGGGTCGGCCAGCCGACCCTGCTGATCGAGGGCCTGACCGTCGGCGGTACCGCCGCCTGACCGAGGACCGCTGGACAGACGAGGTCGTCGACTTCTGGTTCGCGCTGCCGCGCAAAACCTGGTGGGAGGCCGATGCCGCGTTCGACGAGCAGGTGCGCGAGCGCTTCCTGCCGCTGTGGAAGGAGCAAAGGCAGCGGCTGCCGGCGGATTTCCTCGGCTCGGCGAAGATGGCGCTGGCCGCGGCGATCCTGTTCGACCAATTCCCGCGCAACATGTTCCGCGATCATGCCGAAAGCTTTTCGACCGACCATCTTGCGCTCGCTATCGCCAAGGCGGCGCTGGAGCGCGGCTATGACGAGGATCTGCGGGCCCTGCAGCGCGCGTTCCTCTACATGCCGTTCGAGCATAGTGAGAAGCTCGAGGATCAGCAGCGCTCTCTGCTGCTGTTCACCGCGCTCGGCGACGACGAGATGTTGCGCTATGCGCGTCTCCACCACGATCTGATCGCTCGCTTCGGACGCTTCCCACACCGCAATGCGATGCTCGGCCGGCAGCCGCGCCCCGACGAGCTCGAGGCCGGCCCCGCGCCGCTCTGATGGCGCTGGTCGAGCTCCACCGCTTCTACAGCCAGATCGAGGCCGAGCTTGCCGCCTCGTGGCTCGAATCGGAAGGGATCGAGACAATGCTGTTCGATGCATCGACGCTCTACGCGGCCGTGGCGACGGGGTATCGGCTGATGGTGGACGAAGCGGACAAGCAAGCGGCGCTGCGGCTGCTGGCGGAAAAGGGCGCTTAGACCCTTTCCGTTGCAGCAGCAGGGCGGTACGAGCTTGTTGCGTCAAGAAGTGCCGCCAAAGCGAGCCGGGTTGGCCTTACGGCGCGCCGGCGCGGGAACCTGCTGAGCTTCTTCATTGGCAACGACCGCCCCCACACGCAATGGACATCAGCTCGATTAGTGCTCGACCTCGGTGCTGAATGACCCTGCCTCTAAATGCGCGGCCAGTTCCTGCGACTGAACTCGTTCGAACCGTTCCCCGTTCAACATGCCGCTATAGGGGCTTGCCAGCCAAGGCAGTCTCGTTCCCATTCCGCGCGTGATCGGATCGTGCGTGATCTCAACGGTAATGCGTCGGAGAGCGACGCCGGGGCCGAAAGCGGACGAGAGATGGTCTGGTGCGACCTCCTCCACACTCGAAGGCACGGATAGGTTCCGGAAGCGGACCAGCAATGGGTAATGTGCTTTTGGCAATTCAGTAGGTTCGTGCACGGCTTTAGGGCGCGGTAATTCAACTTTCCATCCTCGGTGGTCCCCCCTTTGCGGTCGAACTGGCAGGAGAGCCCATGCATATCCCCCAGCCCCGCTTTGTCGATCTGCGACTGCAGCAGAGCAAAGAGCAGGCCTCGCCGGTCGAGATCGACGGTTACGGCTTCACCTCGATATTTGCTGGTGACTGTGGCTGCTTCTGGTCCAGGGAATGCCCAGCCTTTGACGGTATGGACTTCGATGACGCTCGAGCCCGTGCGCAGTCCTTCAGGCGTATCCACTTCCACG
>JAQGLH010000184.1 GCA_028293005.1 Alphaproteobacteria bacterium | reverse complement strand
AACATCAAGATATTGTGGAATCGCGAGGTCGCCCACTTCGTATCGGACGGGGACCCCGAAGGGCTGGTCGGGCTCGACCTGCGCGATACCCGCACTGGCGCGATCGAGCGCCTCGACGTCGACGGCGCCTTCGTCGCGATTGGCCACACGCCGGCGACCGAGCTGTTCAAGGGCCATCTCGAGCTCGACAGCGACGGCTATATCGCGGTCGAGACCGGCAGCACCCGCACCAGCGTGCCGGGGGTGTTCGCCTGCGGGGACGTGATGGACAAGATCTACCGCCAGGCAGTCACCGCCGCAGGCACCGGCTGCATGGCCGCGCTCGACGCCGAGAAATTCCTCGCCGAGGCCGACTTCGAGGCCGCCGTCGCCGCGTGAGGGGCCTGATCGTCGCGAGCAGGGGAGATTAACCTTGCCGCGCCTCGATCCGGCCCAGCGCGGCCAAGACAGCCGCGGCAAGCGCCTCCGGATCGCCCGGGCGGGCGAAGGTGTGCGAGTCCGTCTCGATCTGGGTGACATGGCGCTCGAACGTCTCGAAATGACGCGCGAACGCCGCCGAATTCCAGACGTGGGCGGCGGCGACGGCGGTGGCGTCGTGGCGGGCGAGGATCAGCTCGACCGGAAGCGCCGCGCGGCGCAGCGCCTCGCCCACGTCGGTCGCGAGCGACGACGGCGGCTGCGGCCGGGATATCTCGACCAGGCCTCTAAACAATTTCGTGTAAGAGACTGATCCTCCGAGAAGTTTTCTCCAACCGTCGAGCGTCATGAGACGCTGGCGATAATGGTGGCGGATCGCCGCGGGGGGCGGCGCGCCGGACTCGGCTTCGACCAGCCACGGATTGACCATGATCAGCCCGGCAAGGCCTGCGTCGGCGCCGAACAATGCAAGGCTGCTCGCGCCGTCGCACAGGCCGAAGCCGACGATCCTGCCGACCCCGGGACATTGTTCGCGCAGCGCAGCCGCGGCGGCGGCGATATCGGCGCCGTTGGCGCGAAAGTCCGGATCCTCGCCGTCGCTGTCGCCGACGCCGCGCCGGTCGAAGCGCAGGCAGGAATAGCCGTTCTCTGCCAGGGATCTGGCGAGCCTTTCGAATATCCGGTGCGAGCCGATCCGGGTCTGGCTGCCGCCCGTGACGATCAGCACTCCGGTGCGGCCGTCCGCCTCATCGAGGCTGGCGCCGAGCTGGCTGCCTTCGCAGGCGAGGGTCAGGAGGCGTCGCATTGTTCGATCCAGGCGGCGAGGTCGTCGGCAAGCGCGGCCGCGAGCTCGGGCGCGCTCGCGGGTTCGGAGCGGCGCCAGAGCGTAGCGCCTTCGAGCTTGATGTCGGCATCCTCCCGGTCGCTGGCGAGGCGCACCGTGCGCAACGGCTCGAGCGGCGTCGGAGAAGCCTTGCCGAGCGCGTCGAGCAGCGGATCGCTGAGCCGATAACCGGCCAGATCGAGCCCTGAGGTCCGGTCATGCGGCGCGACGAGGCTCGAGCGAAGCAGGTCACGCGCCAGCGAGGCGCCTTCGGCCGGGGCAAAACGCCAATGGCACGGGGCCTCGATGGCGTCGTCGAGCAACGATCCGCCGCGCATGCTCGCAACCGCCGGGCTGCGGCCGGCCGTGATCGCGACCGCGCCCGCGGCGTCGCGGGCGGCGGCGCGCCACTCGTCCCAGCCGATCGCGTCGAGCGCGCGCTCGCTCTCGCCGGTCCCGGGAAGATCGGGCAGCCAGCAGCCATAGCCGCGCTCCGCGAGCGCACGCATCGTCGCGGCGAGCAATGCGCGGGTTCGGTTCATTTCTTCGAACAAAGGCGCGAGGAACAGCACCGGACGAGCATCGGGCGGCCCGATGCGGGTCAGCCATTCGTCATGAGTTGCAGTCGGATAGCGATCGTAGCCAAGATCGCCTCCCTGCGTCACCTGAGCGCCTTCGCCTTTGCGAAGGTCAGCAAGGCGCCATAATTTTCGAGCATGTCGGCATCGACTTCGTCATCCTCGATGGCGATGCCGAGCCGCTCCTCGAGCTCGGTCAGCAGCCCCGCGACCGCCATCGAGTCGAATTCGGGAAGCGCGCCGAACAGGGGCGTGGTGTCGCTGAACGCGTTCACCCGCTCCGGCGAAAGGCCGAGCACATCGATCAGCACCGCTCTCACCGTCTGGTCGACGTCACCCGCATCAGTCAGCGCCACAAGCAATCCCCTGCATCTCTTCACTGCCCCCAGCCCCGGATGGCAGGCCCGAGCGCGTTCGCGCCGACGAAATCCTGCGTTCGGCCACAACGCGAGGACGCTCGCGCCGAAGGCGCCCGCTCTAGTGGCTCCGAAGAGCGCGGACAAGCGTGGAAGCCCCGGCGCGGGCGGCTGCGGCGAGCCCGGCGATGGTCGAGGGGTTGAACGCCTGCATCATCAACAGCGGCTCGCTCCGCTCCATCCAATCTGCCTTGTAACCGTCATCGCCGGTCCCGAAATCCACGCAGCGCACCTGGTCGACGTCGAGCGCATGGCGGAACATCTCGACGCTGAGCACGGTGCCGGGCGAGAGCTCGCGCGCCGCCTCGGCATAAGCGAGCTTGTGGATCGTCGCGACCTCATTCTCGACCAGCCACAGCTGCGCGGCGATCGCCTCGCCGTCGCGCTTCGCGATGCCGAGGCGCAGGGTGCCGGCCTCGCCCTCCTGCTCGGCGAGTGCACGGAGGAAGGCCGCCGAACCCTCGGCGGGCTTCCAGCTTGCTTGGTAGACGCGCTCGTAATCGGCCCACGCAGCGGCGTCGAAGCGGCGGTGGATGGCGATGTCGAGCGCCGCTGCCTTGGCCTTCCGCTTGGCGGTGTTGCGCAGGCGCGACGAACGCGTCGCCCAATAAGCGTCGAAATCCATCCCCTCGGTGTCGATCTGCCACGAGACGCTCGCCGGCCGCGTGAACGTCAGCCAGCCGGCCGCCCGGAACGTGCGCGGCAGCGGATCGGAAGCGGCGAGCGGATAAAGCTCGATGCCCCCGATCGCGGGCCTGTGCCGCCGAAGCGCGGCGGCGAGGGCGCCGATCGCGTCGGCACCGACGGCGCCGTGACAGCCGATCGCCGAATAACGTAGGCTGTACCAATTGGCGTAGGCGCGCGCCCGATTTCCGTTCAGCACGAGCAACATCCAGGCCTTTGCTCCGGCCGCGCTTGCACGCAGCGCGAGCAGTCGGCCCGCGGGCGGCGCGTGACGCTCGATCAGCCTGAACCAGGCGAGCCGATCGAACAGCGAGACGCACGCGCCGCGGTCGAGCGCACCCGCCGCGTCGCGCTCGACCGCGTCGAGATCATCGAACAGTTCCACCTCGACCGGCATCGCGCTATTCCCGCTGGTGCTTTGACCCGTCCGTCCAGGAGTGAAGGTGGAACTCGACCCCACGCCAAAACCTCTCGATCATCTGACTTGCACCGGCGATCCTACAGCGCTTGCGTTGATCGATCGTGAAGGGCCGCTCGATTATGGCGGCCTCGAGCGGCAGGTCGGCGCGCTCGCGGCCGGGCTTGCACGCCGCGATCCCGGGGTGGGTGCGCGCGTCGCGAGCTGGCTTCCGAAGACCCGCATGACCTGTCTGCTGCCGCTGGCCTGCGCGCGTGCCGGGCTGGTCCATGTTCCGATCAACCCGTTGCTCAAGCATGCCCAGGTCGCGCACATCCTCGCGGACAGCGGCGCGGCGATGCTGATCACCGGCGCGGCGCGCGCCGCGACCTTCGGGGAAGGCGATCTTCCGCCGGGCTGCGCGCTGCTACTCGAGGAGGAGGGGAGCGCCCTGCTCACCACCGCAGACGGGCTGCTCCCATCGAGCCACGATCCCGACGCGCTTGCCGCCTTGCTCTACACCTCCGGATCGACCGGCCGCCCCAAGGGGGTGATGCTCAGCCACGCGAACATGTGGCTCGGCGCGGTCAGCGTCGCGCATTATCTCGGCCTGGAGCCCGCTGATCGGACCCTGGCGGTGCTGCCCTTGAGCTTCGACTATGGCCAGAACCAATTGCTCTCGAGCTGGGCGGCGGGAAGCTGCGTGATCC
>JAQGLH010000181.1 GCA_028293005.1 Alphaproteobacteria bacterium | reverse complement strand
ACGCGGGACGGCGCTCATCTGCTGGCGTTGCTCGGCGCGCGGATCGAGACGATCGAGCCTGGTTTCGGGATCGATGCGATGCGCCTTGTTGCCGAGCGGTGCGAGCCGCTCGCGCCGGTCACGATCGAAAGCGCGCTTGGTGGCGAGGCGCCGGCTGCCGATCTTGCGCCGCTGATCGATCGTCTCGCCGGCCGTCTCGGCGCGCGCCGACTGTTCCGGATGGGCGCAGTCGAAAGCGACGTGCCCGAGCGCAGCCTGTGCGCCGTTGCGCCGCTCGGAGAAACGGCCGACCGGCCGGGCGACTGGTCCAGCATCTGGTCCAAGCAATGGCCGCGGCCGGTGCGGCTGCTCACTCCGCCGGAGCCGGTCGACAAGGTGGTGGCCCTGCTTCCCGACGGCGCGCCACGCCGCTTCACCTGGCGCGGCGAGACTCATGTCGTCCGCCAGGCCGACGGGCCCGAGCGTATCTATGGCGAATGGTGGCGGAGCCGGAAGGAAGCCGAAGCCATCCGCGACTATTTCCAAATCGAGGACGAGCGCGGCGCACGCTTCTGGATCTTCCGCCGCGGCGATGGCGTCGACGGGCGGACGGGTGATCTCAGCTGGCATGTGCATGGGGTGTTCGGGTGAGGGGGCTTGAGCATGAACTTTCCTCCCCCGGGGTTGCGGGGGATGGGGACCGCGCAGCGGCGGAGGGGGGTCTTAGAAGGAATGCCCCTCCACCATGCTGCGCATGGTCCCTCTCCCCTCGAACCCGAGCGGAGGATTGGGGCGACGCATGACCTACGCCGAGCTTCAGGTCACCAGCCATTTCAGCTTCCTGCGCGGGGCTTCGTCCTGCGAGGAACTGTTCGCGGCGGCGGCGCATCTCGGGATCGGCGCGCTTGGCATTGCCGATCGCAATTCTGTGGCGGGAATGGTGCGCGCCTGGGAAGCAGCCAAGGTGACCGGCGTGCGGCTCCTTCCCGGTTGCCGGCTCGATCTGGTGACGGGCGAAAGCCTGCTCGTCTATCCGCAGGACCGGGCGGCCTGGTCGCGGCTCACGCGGATGCTCACCGCAGGCCGGCCGCAGCAGAGAGTCGACGACAAATGGCTCGGCAAGAGCGAGTGCCTGATCGGCTGGGAGGAAGTCGCGGCCGAAGGCATGATCGCGGCGTTGATCACCGGCAAGGCGGACGAAGCGGCGGAGCAAGCGTTGCGGCGGCTGCGCGATCTGTTCGGCGAGCGCGCTTATGCGGCCATCTCCTACCAGCGCCGTCCTGGCGATATGATGCGGATCGACCGGCTCGACCGGATGGCGCGGGCGGCGGGGGTCAAGCCGCTGGCGACCGGGGATGTCCTGTTCCATTCGCCCGACCGGCGGATGCTGCAGGATGTCGTCACCGCGATCCGCGAGAAATGCACGATCGACCAATTGGGCTTCCGACGCGAGCGCCACGCCGATCGCCATTTGAAGGGTGCGGCCGAGATGGAGCGATTGTTCGCGCGCTGGCCGCATATGATCGCGGCGAGCGAGGAGATCGTGGCGCGCTGCAGCTTCGACCTCGGGCAGCTTTGCTACCAATATCCAAGCGAGGTCGGCGAAGGCGAAAGCCCGCAGCAAATGCTCGAGGCGCGGGTGCGCGCGGCCGCGGCGCGGCTGTTCCCCGACGGGCTTCCCGATGCCTATGAGAAGCTGCTCGGCCACGAGCTGCGGCTGATCGAGAAATTGCGCTACGCGCCTTATTTTCTCACCGTCCATTCGATCGTCCAATATGCGCGCAGCCGGCAGATCCTGTGCCAAGGGCGCGGCTCGGCGGCCAATTCAGTGGTCTGCTTCCTGCTTGGCATCACTTCGATCGACCCGGTCAAGCACGAGCTTTTGTTCGAGCGGTTCATCTCGGGCGAGCGCAACGAGCCGCCTGACATCGACGTCGATTTCGAGCACGAACGGCGCGAGGAGGTGATCCAGTGGATCTACCGCCATTATGGCCGCGAGCGGGCGGCGCTGACCGCGGTCGTCAGCCGCTACCGTGCGCGCGGCGCGATACGCGATGTCGGCAAGGCGCTCGGCCTGCCCGAGGATCTGACCGGCGCGCTCGCCGGGCAGGTGTGGGGCTGGTCGAACGAAGGCGTGGGCAAGCGCCACCTCGAGGATCTCAACCTCGACGACAGCGATCCGCGGCTCGCGCTGACGCTCGAGCTTGCCCGCGAGCTGATCGGGACTCCGCGCCATCTCAGCCAGCATCCTGGCGGCTTCGTGCTCACCCAGGAGCGATTGGACGATCTGGTGCCGATCGCCCCGGCGGCGATGGAGGACCGGCGGGTGATCGAATGGGACAAGGACGACATCGACGCGCTGCGCTTCATGAAGGTCGACGTGCTCGGGCTCGGCATGCTCGGCTGCATGCGCCGCGCGTTCGACCTGTTGCGCGAGCATAAGGCGATCGACATCGGCTTGGCCTCGACGGTGCTGCAGGATAACGATCCGGCGACCTATCGCATGATCCAGAAAGCCGACACGATCGGCGTCTTCCAGATCGAAAGCCGCGCGCAGATGAGCATGCTGCCGCGGATGAAGCCCAAGGAATTCTACGATCTGGTGATCGAGGTGGCGATCGTCCGCCCCGGGCCGATCCAGGGCGACATGGTCCACCCCTATCTGCGCCGCCGCGAGGGCAAGGAGAAGCCCGAATATCCCAAGCTCGAACTCGAGACGGTGCTGCGCAAGACGCTCGGCGTGCCCTTGTTCCAGGAGCAGGCGATGAAGGTCGCGATCGTCGGCGCCGGCTTCACGCC
>JAQGLH010000123.1 GCA_028293005.1 Alphaproteobacteria bacterium | reverse complement strand
AGTCTCTTGTGGCGGGTTTTGGTGGTCGTCCCGCGTTTGACACGTGCCATCTGTCCCTCCTCCTATTTCAGGCCGTAAGGGGCCCACAGCTTGATCGTCCTCGTGTCCGCATCGGACAGGACGGTCGTGCCGCGGTTCTGGCGAATATATTTGGCATTGTGGCTCATCAGGCGGTGGCGCTTGCCGGCGACACCATGCTTGACCTTGCCGGTCGCAGTGAGCTTGAAGCGTTTTTTGACGCCGCTCTTGGTCTTCAACTTGGGCATTTTCGTCTCCTTTGCGCGCTTGCGCGCGACGTTTTAAGAACGGCCACGGCAGCCCTTACGGCCGGGCAGTTCACTTCTTCCCATGAGCTGGAAAGCGTGGCCCTATAAGGCGCAGGCGCCGCGAAGGCAAGGGAGGGCTATTCCCCGTGCGGGGCTGGCCGATGCCTAGGAACCCACCTCAACCCTCGCGGGTTTCACCGTGATGTACGAGGCTGTTGGTCAAGACCATCCGCAACAACAGGTCCGGCGCCGCAAGGAGCTGGGCTCGCATCTGCTTGGCATCGGCCTGTCGATCGTCGCGACGATCGTCGGGCTGATCATTCTCGCCTGGGCGATCCTGTTCATCACCAAGGGGCGCTTCCTGAAGCCCTATTTCGAGCGGATCGTCAGCAACCAGACCAGGCGCACCGTCGACGTCGCGGGCGATTTCCAGCTGTTCCTCAACCCGATCAACGTCAAATTCTACGCCGAGGGGCTGACGATCTCCAATCCGGCCTGGGCGACCCGCAAGAATTTCTTCGAATCGAAAGTGATCGACACCAATATCGCGACGATCCCGCTGGTCTTCGGCAACCGCCGGATCAATTGGCTCAACCTGCTCAACGGCAATATCGACCTTGAGTGGGATCCGGCGGGCAAGCGCAACACCTGGACGATGGGCGATCCCACCAAGCCCGCGAAGCCGTTCGAAATGCCGCTTATCCGCCGCGCGATCGTGGCCGGGACGAATATCCGCTACCGGGCGCCGCAGATGCAGCTCGTCGCCGACATCAAGCTCGATACGGTCCGCGCGACCGACACGCGGCTGGACAATGAGATTCGCTTCGCGGGCGGCGGCGCGATGAGGCAGCACCCGTTCACTTTGTCCGGAAGGTTGATGTCGCCCAACGAGACCGTCGCAGGCGGCCGTAACAAGCTCTCGCTCCACGCCCAGGCCGGCGGCAACCTGCTCGACGTCAGCGGCACGCTGCGCGGCGCGACCGACATCGAGGGTGCCGCGCTCAAGATGCAGGTGCGCGGAGCCAATCTCGCCTCGCTGTTCGATTTCCTCGGCGTCGCGGTGCCCGACACCCGCCGTTACCGGCTGACCTCGAACCTGACGAAGCGCGGCGGAGATTGGCGTTTCACGGGCATGCGCGGCATGTTCGGCGACAGCGACCTCGCCGGCGCGATGACCATCGCGATGCCCTCGAACAGGCTGCGGATCGATGCCGACCTGCGCTCGCGCGTGCTCGACATCCTCGATGTCGGGCCGTGGGTGGGCTATAATCCGCAGCGGCTCGACGCGATGGGCGCCAAGGGCGCCATCGTGCAGGACGGCGGCCACCCGCGCGTGCTTCCCGATGCGCCGCTGCGGGTCGACGCGCTCAAGAATTTCGACGCGCATGTCGACTATCGCGTGACGACCGTGCGGATGGAACACTTCCCGATCTCGAACATCGCGCTGGTGCTCGATCTCGACCGCGCCTTGCTCAAACTGTCGCCGCTGACGTTCGACATCTCCGGCGGCCATCTCGCCTCGGACATCTCGATCAACGCCCGCGTCCCCAAGGTCGTCACCGACTACGACATCCGCCTGTCGCCGACGCCGACGGGGCGGCTGCTCGCCAAGTTCGGCGTCGACGAAGCGGGCACGTCGGGCATGATCAAGGCGCGGGTGCAGATGCGCGGTATCGGCGACTCGGTCCATAAATCGCTCGCCTCGTCGAACGGCCGAATCGCGGTGATCATGCCGGCAGGCACCTTCTGGACGCGCAACGTCCAGCTTGCCGAGCTTGACGTCGGCACCTTCGTCCAGAAGATGTTCGAGAAGAAGCTCAAGGAGCCGGTCCATATCAACTGCGGCCTGATCGCCTTCACGGTGCGCGACGGTATCGCCGCAGCGGACCCGATCCTGATCGATACGCAGAAGAACGTGATCGGCGGACGTGGCGGCTTCAGCTTCAAGACCGAGGCGCTCGATTTCGCGGTCAAGGCCGACGCCAAGACCTTCAGCCTGTTCTCCGGTCAGTCGCCGGTTGGAGTGGGCGGCTATTTCGCGGCGCCGACGATCGATCCGATCAGCGGCGAGCTGCTCACCCGCGCCGGCGTCGGCCTTGGCCTCGGTCTGTTCGCCAGCCCGCTCGCCGGGATCCTCGCCTTCGTCGACCCCGGCAACGCCGAGAACACCGCCTGCGGGCCGGTGCTCGCCGGCGCCCGCGCCGGCCAGCAGCACGAGCGCGACGGCGGCAAGGTCAAGAACATCGGCAGCGGCAAGCCCACGACTGTCGACGAGCCGAAGAAAAAGAAGAAGATCCTGGGGATTTTCTGAGCGTCGGTTCCTCCCGTGCCGGGAGAAATTACCGCCTAATCGAACAGGCTTGAGACCGAGCTTTCGTCTGCGATCCTGCGGATGGCTTCGGCGAGCAGAGGCGCGATCGTCAGCAGGCGGATCTTGTCGCTTGCCGCGGTTTCGGCCTGCGCGCCGATCGAATCGGTAATCACCAGTTCGCGCAGGGCCGAGTTTTCGACGCGCGACACCGCCGCGCCCGACAGCACGCCGTGCGTGCAATAAGCGACCACGTCTTCGGCGCCGCCCTGCTTCAGCGCGTCAGCGGCATTGGCCAAAGTGCCCGCCGAATCGACGATGTCGTCGACGAGGATGCAGAAGCGCCCCGAGACATCGCCGATGATGTTCATCACTTCCGATTCGCCCGGCCGTTCGCGCCGTTTGTCGACGATTGCGAGCGGTGCATTGTCGAGCCGTTTGGCGAGGGCGCGGGCGCGCACGACGCCGCCGACATCGGGCGAGACGACCGTGATCGGGCGGCCGCTGAAGCGCGCCTGGATGTCGGCCGACATCACCGGCGCGGCATAGAGATTGTCGGTCGGGATATCGAAGAAGCCCTGGATCTGGCCGGCATGGAGATCGACCGAGAGCACGCGGTCAGCCCCCGCCACGGTGATCAGATTGGCGACGAGCTTGGCCGAGATCGGAGTGCGGGGCCCCGGTTTGCGGTCCTGCCGCGCGTAGCCGAAATAGGGGACGACCGCGGTTATGCGCTTCGCCGACGCCCGCTTCAGCGCGTCGATGCAGATCAGCAGCTCCATCAGATTGTCGTTCGCCGGATAGCCGGTCGACTGGATCACGAACACGTCCTCGCCGCGGACATTCTCGTTGATCTCGACGAACACTTCCTCGTCGGCAAAGCGCCGCACGCTGGCGTCGGTGATCGGCAACTCGAGATAAGCGGCGATATCCCTCGCGAGCGGAAGGTTGGAGTTGCCGGTCATCAATTTCATCGAAATGCTGCTCCCGTTGCGGCCCGATATTTCCGGTGAAACCCGCGGTCCCACCAGCCCCCATCGGCCCGTGCTGGCGCGCTTCCCGCTACGGAGTGAGCGTGATGCCGAAAAAGCGCGCGCGCCCTTTAACCGCCGACGAGGCGAAGCGGCAAGAGGCGTTGCCGACCACGCGCTTCGTGCCTAGAGCCTCTGGCTAGCTTGGGGGCAGCCGGCACGGGCCGGCTTCCGCCCTTCTCCCAGGGCCCGCAGAACCAGAGTAGCTCCATGACCGTCGTCGCACGTTTCGCGCCCTCGCCCACCGGCCGCCTCCATGTCGGCAACATCCGCACCGCGCTGCACAATTGGCTGTGGGCGCGCCGCAACGGCGGCAAATTCATTCTCCGCCTCGACGACACCGACCGCGAGCGATCGAGCGAGGAGAATGCGCAGTCGATCCGCGACGATCTCGCCTGGCTCGGCCTAATCCCCGACGAGGAGCACCGCCAGTCGGACCGCTTCGCGCGCTACGAGGCCGCGCTCGAGCGCTTGCGCGCCGTCGGCCGCGTCTATCCCGCTTACGAGAGCGCGCAGGAGCTCGACCTCAAGCGCAAGGTGCAGCTCGGGCGCGGCAAGCCGCCGGTCTACGACCGCGCCGCCTTGGACTTGGATGCACCCGAGATCGCCCGCTTGGAAGCCGAGGGCCGGCGCCCGCATTGGCGCTTCAAGCTCGACACGGGCGATGCGATCGAATGGAACGATCTCGTCCGTGGCCCGCAGCATTTCGATCCGGCGTTGCTTTCGGACCCGGTGGTGCGCCGCGAGGACGGCAGCTGGCTCTATATGCTGCCGAGCGTGGTCGACGACATCGACATGGGCGTCAGCCATGTCGTGCGCGGCGAGGACCATGTCACCAATACCGCGCTCCAGACCCAGATGTTCGACGCGCTCGCTGCCGCGCCGCCGGCGTTCGCGCACGAGGCTTTGCTGGTCGGATCGGAAGGCAAGTTGTCAAAGCGACTGGGTTCGCTCGGAGCCGATGCGATGCGCGAGGCGGGGATCGAGCCGATCGCATTGATCGCCAAGCTGGCGCGGATCGGCACCAGTCTGCCGGTCGAGCCGGTGACCGGCCCGGCGCCGCTGATCGACAGCTTCGATTTCGCGACCTTCGGGCGCGCGCCGGCGCGCTTTGACATGGAGGAGCTCGCAGCGTTGAACGCGCGCATCATCCACCAGCTAGATTATGATGCGGTCGCGCCGCGCCTGCCGGCCGGGATGAGCGCCGAGGCCTGGGCC
>JAQGLH010000060.1 GCA_028293005.1 Alphaproteobacteria bacterium | reverse complement strand
CGCTCGCGCCGTTGTTCGTCGACCAGTCGACCGACAGCTCGATCCTGGTCACCGGCATCAAGGTCATCGATCTGCTCGCGCCTTACGCCAAGGGCGGCAAGATCGGCCTGTTCGGCGGCGCCGGCGTCGGCAAGACCGTGCTGATCCAGGAGTTGATCAACAACATCGCCAAGGGCCACGGCGGCACCTCGGTGTTCGCCGGCGTCGGCGAGCGCACCCGCGAGGGCAACGATCTTTATCACGAATTTCTCGATGCCGGCGTCATCGCCAAGGATGCCGACGGCAACGCCACGTCCGAGGGCTCCAAGGTGGCGCTGGTCTACGGCCAGATGAACGAGCCGCCGGGCGCGCGCGCCCGCGTCGCGCTGTCGGGCCTCGCGATCGCCGAATATTTCCGCGATCAGGAAGGCCAGGACGTCCTGTTTTTCATCGACAACATCTTCCGCTTCACCCAGGCGGGTTCCGAAGTGTCGGCGCTGCTCGGCCGCATTCCTTCGGCGGTGGGCTATCAGCCGACGCTGTCGACCGACATGGGCGCGCTGCAGGAGCGCATCACCTCGACCGACAAGGGCTCGATCACCTCGGTGCAGGCGATCTACGTCCCTGCCGACGACTTGACCGATCCGGCTCCGGCGACCAGCTTCGCCCACCTCGACGCGACGACCGTGCTGTCGCGCGCGATCTCAGAGCTGGGCATTTATCCCGCGGTCGATCCGCTCGATTCGACCAGCCGCGTGCTCGAGCCGCGCACCGTCGGCCAGGAGCATTACGAGACCGCCCGTGCGGTGCAGGAGATCCTGCAACGCTACAATTCGCTGCAGGACATCATCGCGATCCTCGGCATGGACGAGCTGAGCGAGGAGGATAAATTGACAGTCTCGCGCGCCCGCAAGATCCAGCGCTTCCTGTCGCAGCCGTTCCACGTCGCGGAAGTGTTCACCGGCATCCCGGGCAAGTTCGTCCAGCTCGAGGACACGATCCGCAGCTTCAAGGCGGTGGTGAACGGCGAATACGACCATCTTCCCGAATCCGCTTTCTACATGGTCGGCGGCATCGAGGAAGCGGTCGAAAAGGCGCAGCGTCTGGCCGCCGAAGCGGCGTAAGAGCGGAACACCTCCCTCCCGCTTGCGGGAGGGGCTGGGGTGGGCCTGCACAAGCGCTCGCTGCGCTTGCTGCCCCACCCTTTATCCCTTCCTCGCAAGCGGGAAGGGCGTTGTTGGAGCGAATGAGAATGGCCGATTTGCATTTTGAGCTGGTGACCCCGGATGGCCTGATCCGTTCCGACGAGGTCTATATGGTCGTCGTCCCCGGCACCGAAGGCGACTTCGGCGTGCTCGCGGGCCACGCGCCGTATATGTCGACGATCCGCAACGGCGACCTCGCCATCTATCGGACCAACGGCGGCGAGCCCGAGCGGATCGCGATCGAAGGCGGCTTCGCCGAAGTGAACGAGCGCGGCCTTACCGTGCTCGCCGAGAAGGCCACGCAGCCCGCCTGATATCCGCAACCCACGTCTCGCCTACTCCCGTACCTATCCGCCATTTTGTCTCCCCAGCGTCGGCTGGGTTCCAAGCGATGATCGCCGGCGGCGCGGCCGCCCCGGTGTGTCTGGATGCCGGCCTTCCAGCATGACAATCCCAGTGTCGGCCCAGTGTCGGCCCGGTGTTGGCCCGGTGTTGGCCCACTGTAGGCCCACTGTTGGCGGCGACGCAGGATGCCTCCCCCCTCCTCGAAGATTTCGGCCGCGAGCCGCGGTTAGCTAATTGTCAAAGTTTCCTCCCTATTCACCATTCGTCGCCAGTGATTTTTGACGCGGAATAAGTGAGGTTCGTACACGATGAGCGCATTCGGACGACGCAATGGCGCCGGTGGGGCCACAGGACAGCGCCCTTCTTTCGGCGTTGCGCGCCCCATGAAGGGCGGCGCGCCGGTCGCGCTTCCTCCCGAGGGCGGCGACCAGTTTCCGCCGATCGATTCGGCTCCGCTGCCGAGCGATGACCTCGCTGTCGCAGGGCTGGGTCCCGACCATAGCGACGCGATGTCGCGGCTTGCCGAGCGGCAGGCGACGTCGGGCGAAGCCGGCGTCTCGAGAAATGAAGGTTTCGAGGCTTCGATCCATCGTATCAAGGAGCAGGTGCTGCCGCGCCTCCTCGAGCGTGTCGATCCCGAGGCCGCCGCGACGCTGTCGAAGGACGAGTTGGCCGAGGAATTCCGGCCGATCATCGGCGAGGTGCTCGGCGAGCTCAAGATCAACCTCAACCGGCGCGAGCAATTCGCACTGGAAAAGGTGCTGGTCGACGAATTGCTCGGCCTGGGGCCGCTCGAGGAATTGCTCAACGACCCCGAAGTCAGCGACATCATGGTCAACGGTCCGAACCAGACCTATATCGAAAAAAAGGGCAAGTTGACGCTCGCCAGCATCCAGTTTCGCGACGAGGAGCATCTGTTCCAGATCGCCCAGCGGATCGTCAACAAGGTCGGCCGCCGCGTCGACCAGACCACTCCGCTGGCCGACGCCCGGCTCGCGGACGGCAGCCGCGTCAACGTCATCGTCCCGCCGCTGTCTCTGCGCGGCACCGCGATCTCGATTCGTAAGTTCTCCGAGAAGCCGATCACGCTCGACATGATGCGCGGTTTCGGCTCGATGTCGGAAAAGATGGCGACCTGCCTCAAGATCGCAGGCGCCAGCCGCTTCAACATCATCATCTCGGGCGGTACCGGCTCGGGCAAGACGACGATGCTCAATGCCTTGTCGAAGATGATCGATCCGGGCGAGCGCGTGATCACGATCGAGGACGCCGCCGAACTTCGTCTGCAGCAGCCCCACTGGCTGCCGCTCGAGACGCGTCCGCCGAACCTCGAGGGACAGGGCGCGATCACGATTCGCGACCTCGTCGTCAACGCGCTGCGCATGCGCCCCGACCGCATCATCCTCGGCGAGATCCGCGGCTCCGAATGTTTCGACATGCTCGCCGCGATGAACACCGGCCACGATGGATCGATGTGTACGCTCCACTCCAACAGCCCTCGCGAATGCCTGGCTCGTATGGAGAACATGGTGATGATGTCGGACATCAAGGTGCCCAAGGAGGCGATCAGCCGCCAGATCGCCGATTCGGTCGATCTCATCGTCCAGGTAAAGCGCCTGCGCGACGGCAGCCGCCGCACGACCAACATCACCGAGGTGATCGGCATGGAGGGCGACGTGATCGTCACCCAGGAATTGTTCAAGTTCGAATATCTGGACGAGACGAGCGACGGCAAGATCATCGGCGAATATCGCTCGATGGGCTTGCGTCCCTACACGCTCGAGAAGGCCAAGATGTTCGGCTTCGACCAGCCTTATCTCGAATCCTGCCTCTAAGCCCGCACTTCGAATAGGCGCGGGTATTCCACATCGGAGCGGCGGCCCCGTTCCGACTGCACGTCCGCGTCTGCTTGCGCCCTCCCCAGCCCTCCGCCATGAACCGATCGGTTGATGCAAGGAGAGTTGAATATGCGCCACGCCGTTGCTCGATCCGCCCTCGTCCTGGCTCTCGCGCTCGGAGCCGCGACCGCGGGCGCTTTCGACGGCAAAGACGCGCCGCTGAGCGCCGCCGAGCGCCAGACGCTGCAGCAGACGGTTGCCTCTCCCCAGCGCACCCCCGCCAATGTCCTGCGCGACAAATATCGCCACCCGCTGGAGACGCTCGCCTTCTTCGGGGTACGCCCCGGCGATACCGTGGTCGAGATGTGGCCGGGCGGCGGCTGGTACACCGAGATTCTCGCGCCTTACGTCGAACGCGGCGGCGGGACCTATTATGCGGTCGCGCCCGACAAGGGGCTGGCGAAGGTGCGTGAGCTCGCCGCCGCCAAGCCGGACCTCTACGGCCATATTCGCGCCGTGCCGTTCCCGATCGGATCGAGCAAGGACGTCGTGCCGGCAGCAAGCGCGGACGTCGTGCTCACGTTCCGCAACGTCCACAATTGGCAGATGGGCGACAAGCCATTCGCCGCAGATGCGTTCCGCCAGATCTATGCGATGCTGAAGCCCGGCGGCGTGCTTGGCGTCGTCGATCACCGCCTGCCCGAGAATGCCGATGTCGCGCGCGAGAAGAGCAGCGGCTACGTCAAGGTTTCGACGGTGAGGCGCCTGGCCGAACAGGCCGGCTTCCGCTTTGCCGGGGCGTCGAAGATCAACGACAATCCCAAGGATACGGCCGATTGGCCGAACGGCGTCTGGACACTGCCGCCGGTGCTCCAGGGCGGTGACGTCGACCGCGAGAAATATCTCGCGATCGGCGAGAGCGACCGGATGACGCTGAAGTTCGTGAAG
This sequence comes from Alphaproteobacteria bacterium, assembly GCA_028293005.1. The sequence goes on along the minus strand of JAQGLH010000060.1, from coordinate 593 downwards.
CCGCGGTAGCGGCGGCCCATTCGGCCTCCCAAGCTCGGACCGAACGGGAGGGTGTCTTCTGGGAAGGCTGGGCGAGCGAGCCGGGCCTAACCGGGACGAACCCGCTCAGTCGCCGAGCTTGTCCAATTTCTGCTGCAGCGCCGCAAGCTGAGCCTTGAGCTCGGCGAGCTCGGACTTCGTGTCGCTTTCCGCAGGCGCAGCATTTTTGGGTTTGGGCGCAACGCCGCCCTGGAAAAGCTCCATGTTGCGGCGCGCCAGCTCGGCGAACGGCCCGCTCGTGAAGGCACCGGCCATCGCATCGCGGAACTGCGACTGATTGCGCTGGAAGGCCTCGAGCGATGCCTCGAGATATTGCGGCACCATCGACTGCATCGAATCGCCGTACATGCCGATCAGCTGGCGCAGGAAGTTGACCGGCAGCATCGTCGTGCCGCGCGATTCCTCCTCCATGATGATTTGTGTCAGGACGTTGTGCGTGATGTCCTCGCCGCTCTTGGCGTCAAGCACCTTGAACTCACGCTTTTCCCGAACCATCACGGCGAGATGTTCAAGCGTGATGTAAGTCGAGCTTTCGGTATTATACAGCCGCCGAT
>JAQGLH010000396.1 GCA_028293005.1 Alphaproteobacteria bacterium | reverse complement strand
CCAGCTCGTGGCGGCGACACCAAGCGCCAGGACGGCGGACAATGCCGTTCCGACGGTGTGGCTCAAGATACGCTTTTTCATCTTACTTGGCTCCCAGCGGAACGATGGTGACGGCATTGCCACGGGCGACACGGACGACTGGTCCGGTGACGACGCCAGGGATGCCGGTTGGGTCTATGGATGGGCCGGCCCCGCCTTGCCTGGTCTGCGGGGGGACGGTCCGGCGCTGGTAGCGCGAGACGTCTCCGCCGACGGTGAAGGTGGTGCCGGTGTCGATCGGCTTGTTGGCGATCGCGAGCAGCATGCGCTTCTCGGCGTTCGGGTCGTCGCTCTTCGGGACCTCGACCTCGCCGGCGGCGATCGCGCGCTCCAGCTCGGCGGTGTTGTCCGCGATCGAACGCAGCGACAGCGACAGCTGACCGATGGTCTGCGCGACGGCAATCTTTTCGGCGATCTTCGGGGTTGCCTCGAGGGTGACCGAGGCGGTGTTGCGCACTTCCGGCTTGCCGTCTTCGCCGGCAGCGCTGGTACGCTGGTCGGTGGCGAGCACGCGGATGTTGCGCAGGATCGTCTCGGAGACCTTGAGGGCAGGGCCTTCGCCGCCGCCCCGGACTTCCTGGGTCAGCACCATGTCGACCCGGTCGCCCGGAAATACGAAGCCGGCGACACCGCTGGTGTTGGACACCGGGACGGTGATCGCCCGCATCCCCGGCCCAAGCGCCGCAGCGAGGAAGCCGCGCTCGCCCGGCTTGATCAACGCACCCTGGGTCACTGGCTGGCCGGCGGTGATTTCATTGCGCACGACGGTGCCGATCAGGGCGCTGGGATCGCCATTGCCTTCGCCTTTGATATAATAAGCGGGCTGGACGAGGCCTTTCGGCCAAACCTGAAAGCGTAGCGCCTCGGCGTCGATGATCGTCCCAACCGGGAGCGACCGTGTCGCGACCAGGACTTCGGGACCCGCCGGTACGGCGGCCGCCGCCTGGACCTGAGGAGCGCTGGCCCCGCTGAACATGTTTTTCGCCATCACGGCGGTAACCGCCGCGATCACGAGCGCGCCAATCAGTAGCACGAGCTTTTTAACATCCATGACGCCAGTCGCCTCCTGTTGGGTCCGAGTGAAACCCGGGATCACCCATCACGCAAATTGGTTAAGAAAACGTTCGCCAATTAGCCAAAACCCGGCCATGGCGATCGCGACCCCGTAAGGAATCTCGAGTTGATGTTGAGCTTTGGTGAGGCGATGCCGCACCAACATCACGGCCGTCAGAACCCCGCCCGCGAGCGACATGATGACCAGCAGCATCACCACCGCGCCGGGTGGCAGCCACAAGGCAAGCCCGGCGACCATCTTGACGTCGCCGCCGCCCATCGCGCCGTACGCGAAAGCGATTGTGAACAGGCCGAGCACGGCGAGCGCGATGCCGATCTGAATGGCCGCATCCGGCCAGAAATCGAGACCCGAGGCCCACCAGAAGGGGATGGCGAGCAAGGCGATCGCCGCGTTGAGCGAATTGGGAATGGTGCGCGTACGCACATCCCACGCTGCCGCGACAAGGATCAAAACGGCGAGAATGCCGACCAGAATTTCAGCGAAATGCCCCAACATGGTTTACGTCTGTAGACGCCGTTGCTTTCAAAAACGTAACCATGGCCCATGAAATTAAATGCGATTAACCGAGGTGCGGTTTTTGCTGCGCGGGCGCGCTGCCCCCGATGATCGGGCGATATGACATCGCAATCGTCGGTGCCGGCATGGCCGGCGCGAGCTTGGCCGCCGAAATCGGCGGGCGCGCCTCGCTGCTGCTGATCGAGGCCGAAGCGCAGCCCGGCTATCATTCGACCGGCCGTTCGGCAGCCTTCTGGTCGGAAAGCTACGGTGGTCCACTGGTCCAGCCGCTCACCAGCGCGTCGGGGCCGTTCCTGCGCACTCCGCCCGCCGCTTTTTACGATCGCTCATTCCTGAACCCGCGCGGCGCGATCTCGCTCGCCGAGGCCGGGCAGGAAGCGGTGCTCGACGCGATGTGCCGCGATTTCGCGTCGTCGGGGGTGGTGCTCGAATGGCTCGACCGTGCCGCTCTCGAGCATCGCATCCCAGGACTGAGGCCGGGCTGGAGCAAGGGGCTTTCGGAACCGAGCTGCACCGACATCGACGTCGCGGCGCTTCACGGCGCCTATCTGAGAGTCGCCCGCAGGCAGGGCGCGGAGCTGATCGTCGACGCGGCGGTGACGGGAATCGAGCGATGCGGCGATGGCTGGTGCCTCGCGACCCGGCAGGGGCCGGTCGAGGCGGACGTGATCGTCAATGCCGCCGGTGCGTGGGCCGATGCCGTGGCGGCGATGGCGGGACTGCGGCCGATCGGCATCCAGCCCTATCGGCGGACGATCGCGCAGTTGAGGGTCGATCCGCCGGCACCCGCGGACCTTCCGCTGGTGATCGATGCGCTCGGCCATTTTTATTTCAAGCCGGAGGCGGGCCGGCTGTGGCTCAGCCCGCACGACGAGACGCCGTGTCCGCCCTGCGACGCGGCGGCGGAGGATTATGATGTGGCGCTCGCCATCGATAGCCTCGAACGCGTCGTCGACTGGAGGATCGAGCGGGTCGAGCATAAATGGGCCGGGCTGAGGAGCTTCGCTCCGGACCGGCTTCCGGTCTATGGCTATGCGGACGAGCAGCCCGGCTTCTTCTGGTGCGCAGGGCAGGGCGGGTTCGGGATCCAGACCGCACCGGCCGCCGGGAAGCTGGCCGCCGGTCTGCTGTTGCGCGTGGCGCCGGACCCGATGGTCCGCCACATCGATCCCTCGCCTTATCTTGCGGGGCGCTTCGCGAACTGAGCCGCTGCATCGCAGGCGAGGCGGTCCGCGCGGTCGTTCTCCGGATGCCCGGCATGGCCCTTGACCCACTGCCAGTCGATCTGGTGCGGCCGTGCCGCCTCGAGCAGCTCCTGCCACAATTCGGCATTCTTCACCGGCTTCTTGTCGGCGGTGCGCCAGCCGTTCCGCTGCCAGGCGTGGATCCATTTGGTGATGCCGTCGCGAACATAGATGCTGTCGGTGGTCAGCGTGATCCGGCACGGCCGCTTGAGCGCTTCGAGCGCACGGATCGCGGCCATCAACTCCATCCGGTTGTTGGTCGTCAGCGTTTCGCCGCCCGACAGCTCGCGCTCACGCGCCCCCGAGCGGATGATCGCGCCCCAGCCGCCCGGACCCGGATTGCCCTTGCACGCGCCATCGGTGAAGATTTCGACTTCAGCCATCGTCTGGAAATCAGGCCGCGAGCCCGCGCGGAAGCTTGAAGATCATCTTCTCTTCGACGCCCTCGACCGGCTCTTCGCGGATGACGAAATGCTCGCCGAGAAAATCGACCACCTCGCGCACCAGCACTTCGGGAGCCGAGGCGCCGGCCGTGATCCCCAGGCAGCGCACGCCCGAGAGCCAGCCGAGATCGATGTCGCTCGCCCGGCCGATCAGCCGCGCACGGACGCCCTCGCGCTCGGCGACCTCGACCAGCCGGACCGAATTCGAGCTGTTCGGGGCGCCGATCACGAGCATGGCATCGGCACGCCGGGCGACCTCCTTCACCGCCGCCTGGCGGTTCGACGTCGCATAGCAGATGTCCTCGCCGACCGGCCTGCGGATGTGCGGAAAGCGGCGCTCGAGGATCGCGACGATTTCGGCCGTATCGTCGACCGAAAGCGTCGTCTGGGTCAGGTAGGCGAGTTCGCCGGCCGCCGGGGGCGCGACCGTCTCCGCCTGCTCGGCGGTCTCGATCAAGGTCATCTGGTCGGGCTCGACCTGGCCGAACGTGCCGATCACCTCGGGATGACCGGCATGGCCGATGAAGAAGATGTGGCGATGGTTCGCGACGTGACGTTCGGCCTGGCGATGGACCTTCGAGACCAGCGGGCAGGTCGCGTCGAGATAGTCGAGCCCGCGTTCTGCCGCCTTGGCGGGCACCGCCTTGGGCACACCATGCGCCGAGAAGACCACCGGAACGCCGTCCGGAACCTCATCGAGTTCCTTGACGAAGATCGCCCCGCGCGCCCGCAGGTCGTCGACGACGAACTTGTTGTGAACGATTTCATGGCGCACGTAGACGGGCGGTCCGTAGCGCTCGATCGCCAGCTCGACGATGCGGATCGCACGGTCGACGCCGGCGCAAAAACCGCGCGGCGCAGCGATCAGCAGGGTGAGGGGAGGCTTGGTTTCCGCCATGGCGGGTCTCTACGCGCAACGGGCGCCGCCGTCCACCGGACCACAGCCGATCCGGCCGCTGATCGCTTGCAGCCTGCAAAGCCGCTTCCTATGATCCGCCGGGTCGCATAGGGCGGGGCACCGCCGCTCAGTTTGGGGACGAAAGATTGTGATCAACGCCCGCGCCATCGATACCAAGGTGGCCCAACCCACCCGGCTTGCGCCGGCCCTGCTCGGGTCCGCGCTGCTTTCGCTGATGCTGGTCGGCTGCTCCAAAGCGGGGGAGGTGACGAGCGCCGGCATCACCGTGGTTCGGTCCGCCTGCCCGGCGGTCGCCATTCCGGCCGGCACCGGCGACGTCACCTTGTTCAACCCGCCCTCGAGCGAAGACGCGACCGCGATCGACGTCGTGGCGACGATGACCAACGTGCGGAGCACCTGCAGCGAGACTACCGACCAGATCGTCTCGAACGCGACGTTCGAGGTGCAGGCACAGCGCCGCAACGCCAGTGGGCCGCGCGACGTGGTGCTTCCCTATTTCGCGACCGTGGTCCAGGGCGGCACGAACGTCGTCTCCAAGCGGGTGGGACGGGTCTCGCTCCATTTTGCCGATGGCGCCGTTCGCGCGAGCACGTCGGGTTCGGCGAGTGCCCAGGTGCTGCGGTCCGCGGCGACTCTGCCCGAGGACGTTCGCCGCGAGATCACCCGCGACCGCAAGCCCGGCGACGCCGATGCGGCGCTCGATCCGATGTCCGATCCCAAGATTCGCACGGCGGTCAATCGCTCGAGCTTCGAGCTGCTGATCGGCTTCCAGCTCACGCCCCAGCAGCTCGTTTACAACGCTCGTCGTTAAAGCAGGATCGCGTTTTCGAAAGAACGGTGCGTGGGTTGCGCCCGCGCCGGGTGATCGTGCTTTAACGAATTGACTCCGGCAGGGCGGCTCGCCACAGCTGGCCTGTCGCCGGCGTGCATCGCCGGGTGACCGCGCGGGAGAGCGTGGTGGGCCGCGAGGCCCACTGCCGCCGAAGGAGCAACCGCCCCGGAATCTCTCAGGTACGAAGGACCGCGCGGCCATAAGACACTCTGGAAAGCGGATGCGAGAGCATCCCACCGAAGGGGTAAGCCGCCGCTAGGCGCGCGAAAGCTCTCAGGGCCAGCGACAGAGGGGGCATTGGAAATTGACACGGTCCGCCGCGGACCGCGTTCCGATGCTGCTGACGACGACGCTGGAGACGATATGGCCGAAGCCGAGAAGATTCTCCCCCTCGATGCGTGGCACCGCGCGCGCGGTGGCCGCATGGTCCCGTTTGCCGGCTATGCGATGCCCGTCCAATATGAAGGGATTATCGCCGAGCACCGCTGGACGCGGCAAGCGGCCGGCCTGTTCGACGTCAGCCATATGGGCCAGCTCCACATCGCCGGCCGCTATCTC
>JAQGLH010000354.1 GCA_028293005.1 Alphaproteobacteria bacterium | reverse complement strand
GCGCGGGTTTCTTCGAGGATGGCGCGGCGCGACACGACGATATTGCCGCGGCGGCGGTCCATCTTGAGGATCTGGAAGGGCTGGGGGATGTCCATCAACGGCCCGACGTCGCGCACCGGGCGGATGTCGACCTGGCTGCCGGGCAGGAAGGCGACGGCGCCGCCGAGGTCGACGGTGAAGCCGCCTTTGACGCGGCCGAAGATCACGCCCTCGACGCGGGCGGTCTCGGTGAATTCCTTTTCGAGCTTGTCCCAGGCTGCTTCGCGGCGGGCGCGGTCGCGGCTGAGCATCGCTTCGCCATTGTGGTTCTCGACGCGGTCGACATAGACCTCGACCTCGTCACCGACACTGAGGTCGGCCTTCTGGCCCGGCGCGGCAAATTCGCGCAGCGCGACTCGTCCTTCCGATTTGAGACCGACGTCGATCACGGCCATGTCGTTTTCGATGGCGGTGACGATGCCCTTGACGACGCGGCCCTCGAAGCCTTCGTTCTCGCCGCCAAGCGTTTCATTGAGGAGTGCCGCGAAATCGTCGCGCGTGGGATTTGCCGTAGTGGCCATAAGAGTCCTTCGAAGATTGTTGCCGGTTGCCGCATCGCCCTGCGCGCGGTCAGCCGGGGGTCTTGAGCTTCAATGCCGCAGCGGCCCCGTGCCGATTGCGGCGTCCGGCGTGCATCGGGCAGCGAAGTCTCGGGGGGGAAAGCAAAAACGCGCGTCAGGACCGCGGCGGCGTCCGCCGGCTCCTACGCGCTTCGCTCTACCAGAGCCTCCGCGAGCGCAATCGCTCGCTGGACGGCTTCGTCTATAGCCAAATCGCTGGTTTCGAGCAAGACGGCATCTTGCGCCATTGTCAGCGGCGCCGCGGCGCGATTGGTGTCGCGTGCGTCGCGCGCCTCGAGGTCGATCAGCACGTCCTCGATCGCAACCTTCTTGCCGAGCCGCCTGAGCTCCTCGAAGCGGCGCTGCGCGCGGACCTCGACCCGCGCGGTGACGAATAATTTGGCATCGGCGTCGGGCGCTATCACCGTGCCGATGTCGCGGCCGTCGAGCACCGCGCCACGGGGCTGGGCGGTGAACGCGCGCTGCCGCTCGAGCAGCGCCTTGCGCACCAGCGGATAGACCGAGATGCGCGAGGCGAGTCCTCCCACGGCCTCGCTCTTGAGCTCGGGATCGTCGAAATCGACCTGTGCGAAATCGCACGCGCGCACCGCCTGGAACTCGCTTTCGGGATCGCCGCCCCAGCGCAAGAGGTTGAGCGCCACGGCACGGTAAAGCAGCCCGGTATCGAGATGGGGAAGGTCGAAATGGCTGGCCAGGGAGCGGGCGATCGTGCCCTTGCCGCTCGCGGCCGGCCCATCTACGGCGATGATCATGGACGCGGCTTTTGACAGCGGCAAACCCTTGTGGCAAGGCGCGCGGCATCCCGCTGGTCCGCTTGCGATCGGCTGATTTTCAATTCTTTTTTCGAAAGGCTCACCCATCATGGTGAAGGCTGAATGGGGCACGAAGCGCACCTGTCCCAAATGCGGCACCCGCTTTTACGACCTTGCCAAGGAAGACCCGGTCGTCTGCATCGAATGCGGCGTTGCCTGGGATCCCGAGCCCGTGCTCAAATCGAAGCAGCCGATGCCGTTCGACGCTCCCAAGAAGGAGGTCAAGGAGGACGAGCCGGTCGATTCCGATCTGGCGGCCGAGGATCTCGATATCGACGAGGACGTCGAGGAGAATCCCGATGACGAGGTCGATATCGGCGGCGACGACGACATCGGCGTTCCCGGTTCGGGCGCCGAGGACGAAGAAATCTAATCTGTCTTGCAGGGCGCCGCTCGCTCATTTAAGGGCGGCGCTCACTCAGGGGATCGGTCGAGGCAGCGCCTCCCGAAACCCTGTCCCGGGGCCGTAGCTCAGCTGGGAGAGCGTCGCAATGGCATTGCGAAGGTCAGGGGTTCGATCCCCCTCGGCTCCACCAACTTCGACCAAGCTCAGGCCAGGATCCAAGCTCAGGCCAGGATGTTGACCGCGCGCGCCGCGACCAGGGCGATCGTCAGCAGCGAGATCGACGCCTGCAGCATCATCAACATCTTGGCACGCGCAGTCAGCGGCATCGTGTCGGTCGGCGAGAAAGCCGCCGCATTGGTGAACGAGACGTAGAGATAGTCGATGAAGCCGGGGCTCCAGGGCCCGTCCCCGTCCGCGCGATCGAGCGTCATCTGGGGAAACAGGAAATCGTCCTTGGGCTCGACCAGTCCGCGATTGGCGGGGCCGCCGCGGTCGATCGCCCAGAACCACAAGGTGAAGACGATCAGGTTGGTGGCCCAGATATTGATGGCATCGAGCAAAAGCGGCTGCCCGATGTTGCCGGCGCGGCCGCTGAGCAACGCCTGGATCAGCTCGGCGAGCGCAGCCAAATTCATCAAGCTGACGACCGCGGTGAGCAGGATCGCGACGTTCTGGATGACGCGGCGGCGCTGTTCGACGACCTGCCAGTGGTGGTCCATCGTCGCGTCGCGGGCCAGTACCTGCGTCGAGGCGGTCAGCGCCGAAAGCGGGACCAGGAGTGCGAGCTCGACTGCCGGCGCGAGCCAATTGGGGCCTATCGTCAGATCGTTCGGGAGCAAGAGCTGGAGCGCGGCGATGATCACGACCGAAAGTCTGGCCAGCCAGAAATCGAAAGCATGGATATGGATCGCCTTGAGAGCCGTCGACATGTTCGATCCTGTTCCCACCGGGCGCTGACGAGAGTTGGCCTATGCTACAGGACCCCGCCGGATCGCGGGAGTCCCGGCGCCGGTAGCGCTGCCGGAAGCTGGTCCGCGCGCCTTATTCGAGCGGCAAATGCCGACGCAGCAGGCGATATTCATGCCAGATCAGGCCGATCACCAGGACGTCGAATAGGCTGAGGACGATAAGCCCGATGCTGTGCGACCAGGAGTAGCGGTAGAGCTGATAGGCGATGAACAAGCTCATCACCACCAGCGAGGCAGGGTAAGCCCACAGCTTGCGCATCAGCAGACCGGCGACCAGCGCGAGCTTCACCACGCCGTGGCTCAGCAGGTAAAAGGCATAAAAATGCTGCGCCTGGACCGAGAAACCCTGCGCCCAGGCGACCAGATGGCGGGCGATGAAGTCAGCCCGGCCTTCGATCAGCTCGTCCTGTGTCAGCCGGTTGATCAGCGCCGCGATCGTTCGATTGGCGGTCACCGCCAGGGTGATCCCGCCGACGCATTCGATCAGCGCATGCGCTCCCTTCAGCAGCACGCTGACCTGAAACAGCTCGTGAATGCGGCGCTCCTGCATCACCTTCGCCTTCGCAAGCCGGCTCGAGTGGTCGGCATAGGTCCCAACACGTTCCGACGGCGGCTGGCCGACGGCTGCTGCCGATGCGTTGCATGGGGTTCTGGGCCGGCACTGATCAACTCGGGGACGCTCCAGACGCTCCGAGAGTTCGAGCAGGACGTCGATTTTATCGTGCCGGCTCGCAATTGCACGCCATTGCGGATGCCACCGCGGCTGCATATCGTCGCGCCGACCTCGCAGAAAAAGCGCAGCCGAGGTCCAGTGGAGAGGAAGAGCATGGCCGCCAAGATCGATATGCAGGATCTCCGCTTGGCGGTCGAGCCGTTCGATGAAGAGGCGTTCCGTGCCCGGATAAGGGCAATCCTGCCCGCGATTGCGGCGCGCGCAGCCGACACCGAACGCAACCGCCGTGTTCCGGACGAGACGATCGGCGAGCTTCGCGAGGCGGGCTTGTTCAAGCTGCCTCAGCCACCCGAATATGGCGGCTATGAGCAGGACTTCGATCTTTTGAACGAGATTCTTCAGGACATCAGCGCGGCCTGCGCCTCCACCGGCTGGGTCTGCGGCGTGCTGACATGTCACCAATGGATGCTGGCGACCTGCGATCCGGAGGCGCAGCAGGATGTGTGGGGCGCCGATCCCGGCGCCGTTTTGTGCGGCTCATATGCGCCGGCCGCCACC
>JAQGLH010000340.1 GCA_028293005.1 Alphaproteobacteria bacterium | reverse complement strand
CCAGATCAGCCCTGAACGAGGCCGGTTTACTGCCCTTGCGGGGCGCTCATGCCGCCGCTGCCGACCGTTCCGACGTTGCTGAACAATTCCTCGAAGAAGCTATGCGAGCGGCCCAAGGTCGGAGTCTTGTCGTCCATCGGCGTGATCGAGGCGACCTTCTCGAGCCCGGTACGCTGGACCGACGCGACATTGCCGCGCTCGTCGAAACGGATGTGGAGAACGGTCTGGCTGGTCGGCCTGGGCGTCGCGAACGCGAGCTGGCGGGTGTTGCGCGACACATAATACCAGTCGCGCTGATCGAACTGGCCGACGAACGTCGGGCGGCCGAGCGTACCCGTAACGGAATCGCGATTGTCGACGCCGGGCTGGACCGAGCTCATCAGCGTCTCGTCGGCGACATAGCCTTGATGGTCGACCATCCGCGTGCAGCCGCCAAGCGCCGAAGCGGCGACGGCCATGGCGATGACGCCAATTCTTCCCAGCGTTCGTCCTTGACGGAAGGTCATTCATAATCTCCTGGAACCGCCAGTGCGAGAGGCCGCGCCGGTGCACGCCTTGCGAGGCGCGGTTCGAACACCCAATATGCAATCATAGCCGACAGGCGCAAGTCCGCGCCAGCGGAGTAAGAGGTTCTTTTGTCTTTCCTGGGACGTATCTTCGGCAGCGGAGCCAAGGAGCGCGCGCGCTTCGAGCCACTCTACCACGCGCTGGTCGCCGCAGGGCGCGATCGCGCCTGGTATGCGGAGGGCGCCGTGCCCGACACCGTCGAGGGCCGCTTCGACATGATCGCGGCGATCTTAGCGGTCACCTTGATCCGGCTCGAAGCTGAGGGCGCCGCCGCCCGTCAGGCGTCGGTCCTGCTTGCCGAATTGTTCATCGCGGACATGGAGGGGAGCCTGCGCCAGATGGGCACGGGCGACCTGATGGTCGGCAAGCACCTCGGCAAGATGATGGGGGCGCTCGGCGGCCGTCTCGGCGCGTTCCGCGCAGCGATCGCCGCGGGCGGGGACCTGAGCGCGCCGGTCGAGCGCAACATCTTCCACGATGCGCCGCCTTCGCCGGAAGCGCTGCGCTTCGTCGCCGAGCGGCTCGGCGTTTTCGCCGGCGCGCTTGCCGCGACTCCGGCCGAAGCGATCCTCGACGGCCGGGTTCCGGCGCGATGACGGTCGCGCCGCCCGAATTCAGCCGCCCGGTGCGGATCGACATTCTGTCGGACGCGCCGCGCAGCATCAGCGTCGCAGCCGACGCAGCCGAGCGCGCGGCACTGGCGAAGCGCTTCGACCTGCAGGCGGTCGCGCGGCTCGAGGCGGAGTTGTCGCTGGTGCGGACCGGCGAGACGGTCAGCGCCAATGGCCGCTTGCGGGCCGAAGTCACGCAAAGCTGCGTCGCGACCGGGGCGCCGGTCGAAGCGGCGCTCGACGAGCCGTTCCGGATCCTGTTCAGCCCCGCGCCCCAAGCCGGCGACGGCAGCGACGAGGGGATCGAGCTAAGCGAGGAGGAATGCGACGTGGTCTTCTATTCGGGGGGGGCGGTCGACATCGGCGAAGCAGTCGCCGAGACACTCGCGCTGAGCCTCGATCCCTGGCCGCGCACCCTCGACGCCGAAGACACGCTCAAGCAGGCCGGCGTGATCAGCGAGGAGGAAGCAGGCCCGTTCGCCGGGCTGGCGGGGCTGAGGGACAAGTTGAAGAAATAAGTTCCCCACCTGCCGTTGCACGGGACGGGACCATGTGAAGCATGATGGGAGGGGCGTTGCTACGAGGCGCCCCTCCACCATCCTGCCGACCGTCCCCCTCCCTGGAAAACGGGAGGAGGACATGCGCGCTCCTAGAACGGAACGTCGTCGTCGAGGTCGCTGTCGAACGCCGGAGCGGGGCGGTTCTGCTGGCGCGATCCGCCCGAGCCGCCTCCAGCGCTACCGCCGCTGCTGCTCCCCATGCTGTCGAAATCGTCGCCGGAGCCGCCGCCGCCCTCGCGGCGGTCGAGCAGCACGAGTTCGCCGCGGAACCGCTGAATCACGACCTCGGTCGAATATTTGTCCTGGCCGCTGTTGTCCTGCCATTTGCGGGTCTGCAGCTCGCCCTCGAGATAGACCTTCGAGCCCTTGCGCAGATATTGCTTGGCGACGCGGCCGAGATTCTCGTTGAAAATCACCACCCGATGCCATTCGGTCCGCTCCTGGCGGTTGCCTTCCTTGTCCTTCCAATTCTCGGAAGTCGCGACCGACAGGTTCACGACCTCGCCGCCCGAGCCCATCGCGCGGGCCTCTGGATCCTTGCCCAAATTGCCGACGAGAATGACCTTGTTGACGCTGCCCGCCATCATCTTGCTCCTAAAGCCCTAGAAAAGTCGCCACCCAGAAAGTCGCGCCGGCGGCAATATAGGCGAGCGCGAACAGATAGACGAGCATGAACGCGGGCCATCGCCAGCCGTTGGTCTCGCGCCGCGTCACCGCGACCGTCGACAGGCATTGCGGCGCGAACACGAACCAGGCGAGGAACGCGAGCGCCGTCGGCAGGCTCCAGCGGCCGCGAAGCTGACTGGTCAGCGATTGCGCGGCCTGAGATTCGTCATCCTGCTGGACCGAGTAAGCGGTCGCGAGCGCCGAAACCGCCACCTCGCGCGCCGCCATCGCCGGAATCAAGGCGAGCGAGATCTCGTGGTTGAAGCCTACCGGACGCATAACCACCTCTAGTCCCGAGGCGATCTTGCCGGCGATCGAGCTGTCGAGCGCGGTCTCGCCCGGACGCGGCTGCGGGAACGAGAGCAAAGCCCACAGGATGATCGTCGAGACGAGGATGATCGTCCCGGCGCGCTTCAGGAAGATGATCGCGCGCTGCCACAAGCCAAGCACGATGTCGCGCGGATGCGGCAATTGATATTTCGGCATCTCCATCATGAAGCCCTGGTGCTTGCCCTTGGCGACCGTGCGGCTCAGCACCAGTGCGGCGAGCAACGCGCCGACGATGCCGACGAGATAGAGGCCGAACAGCACCAGCCCCTGAAGCCCGACCCCGCCGCCGACGGAGCGCGCGGGGATGAACGCGCCGATGATGATCGCATAGACCGGCAGGCGCGCCGAGCAGGTCATCAACGGCGCGATCAGGATCGTCGTCAGGCGGTGCTTGGGATCCTCGATCGTGCGGGTCGCCATGATCCCCGGCACCGCGCAGGCGAACGAGGAGAGCAGCGGGATGAAGGCATGGCCCGAGAGGCCGACCCGCGCCATCAGCCGGTCCATCAGGAATGCGGCGCGGACCATATAGCCCGTCGTCTCGAGCAACAGGATGAACAGGAAGAGGATCAGGATCTGCGGCAGGAAGACAATCACCGAACCGACGCCCGCCAGCACCCCGTCGACCAGCATCGACTGGAGGAATCCACTCGGCACCACGGCGACGACCGCAGCCTGCGCCGCGCTGACCAGCGCCTCGATCAGCGCGACCGGCGCTTGCGACCAGGCGAACACCGCCTGGAACATGACGAACATGATCGCCGTGAAGATCAACGGCCCAAGCACCGGATGGAGTGCGATATTGTCGAGCCGCGCGCTCCATCGGCGCGTTGCCGTCTCGCTGATCGTCACGGCGGCGGCGATTGCGCGGGCGCGCCGCTGCAGCGTGACGAAATCCTCCTCGCCGCCACTGTGGCTCGCGCCGCGGATCCGCCGCGCGCTGCCGATCGCGGTGCTGAGCTCGAGCTTTATCTCGTCGACGCCGCGGCGGCGCACCGCGACCGTCTCGATCACGGGAATGCCGAGCTCGCGCTCGAGCGCGGCGGCATCGATGATCAGGCCGTCGCGCTCGGCGAGATCGACCATGTTGAGCGCGGCGACGGTAGGCAGGCCAAGCGCGATGATCTGCAGCGCAAAACGCAAATGGTTGTCGAGGTTGGTCGCATCGATCACCAGCAGCAAGGCGTCCGGCAGCCGCTCACCCTCCTGCTTGCCGACCACGACATCGCGCGTGACTGCCTCGTCCGGGCTCGAGGGATCGAGGCTGTAGGCGCCGGGCAGGTCGACCAGCTCGACCGGCCGGCCGTCCGGCAGCGACAGCCGTCCTGATTTGCGCTCGACCGTCACGCCCGGATAATTGCCGACCTTCTGGCGTGCGCCGGTGAGCTTGTTGAACAAGGCGCTCTTGCCGGCATTGGGATTGCCGACGACCGCGACCAGTGGGATCGATGTCATTGCGTGGTTTCGACCGAGATCGTCCGGGCGTGCGAGCGGCGGATCGCGACCGTCATGCGGCCGATCCGCACCGCGAGCGGATCGCGCCCGATCGGGCCGCCGTGAAGCGCCTCGATGCGGACGCCTTCGTCGAGGCCGAGGTTGCGCAGCCGGCTCGCCTCCGCCGGAGTCAGCGCGGTCCACCGAACGTCGGTCACCGTCGCTGGCGTGCGGAATGGAAGCTGGTCGAGGCGCACCGTCACTGAACCCACATGATGTTGATGCAACTGATTATCAATAACGCAACCAAAACACCAGCGATGTTGGTAGGCTTCAGCCGTCGGCACGAAGCGACCGGAATGAAGCGACGGGAATAACGACGCTCAGGCGGCGTCCGCGTCCCACGACTGGGCCGAAGCCGCGGCGAAGGTCGCTGCGCTCGGAGTCGCCAGGCGCGCGATCTTGCTGGTGCCGGCGATCACGCATTTGGCGCGTCCCCAGAATTTGGCCTGGTAGAGCGCGGTGTCCGCCTCGGCGAGCAGCGCGCCGAGATCGCGGCCATGATCGGGGTAACGCGCAACGCCGGCGCTGACGCCGATGATCGCCGCCTCGTTGCCGATGATATAGCCCATCTCGCCGATCGCCTGGACCAGCGATTGGCCGAATGCGAGCGCATCCGCGACGGAGCGCGCCGGCGAGACGACGACGAATTCGTCGCCGCTGAGCCGCGCGACCAAATCGTCGGGCCCGGTCGCCGAGCGCAGCCGCTCGGCGACCGATTTGAGGAGCTCGTCGCCGACCTGATGGCCGAAGCTGTCGTTGATCACCTTGAAGCC
>JAQGLH010000292.1 GCA_028293005.1 Alphaproteobacteria bacterium | reverse complement strand
AGCTCGCGGACGTTGCCGGGCCAGGCCCAATCGTTGATCGCCGCCAGCGCCCCCGGCGCGAAGCCCTTGACCTGCGGGTTCATCTCCGCCGCGAAACGATTGAGAAAATGCTTGGCGAGCAAGGTCGCATCGCCGTGCCGCTGGGCAAGCGATGGAATTCGCACGACGATCTCGGCGAGCCGGTAGTAGAGATCCTCGCGGAAGCTGCCTTCCTTGATCATCTGCTCGAGATTCTGGTGCGTGGCGCAGACGATGCGCGTGTCGACCGGGATCGCCTTGCGTCCGCCGATGCGCTCGATCACGCGCTCCTGGAGAAAGCGCAGCAATTTGACCTGCAGCGGCAGCGGAATGTCGCCAACCTCGTCGAGGAACAATGTGCCCCCTTCGGCGAGCTCGATCTTGCCCTCGGTGGTCTTGACCGCGCCGGTGAACGCGCCCTTTTCATAGCCGAACAGCTCCGCCTCGAGCAGGCTTTCGGGGATCGCGGCGCAGTTGATCGCGACGAAGGCGCCGCCGGCGCGGTTGCTGACGCGATGGAGGCCGCGCGCGAGCAGCTCCTTGCCGGTGCCGCTCGCACCGAGCAGCATCACCGAGACGCCGGCCGCAGCGACACGCTCGATCGTACGCGCGACCTTGAGCATTTCGGGCGCCGTGGTGATCATCGTCCCGAGCACGGTGCGATCGTCGCCGACGCGCTCCTCGAGGCGGCGATTCTCGGCCTCGATCTCGTGGAGCTGGAACGCGCGGCGCACGATCAGGCCGAGCTGGTCGATGTCGACCGGCTTCTGATAGAAGTCATAGGCGCCCGATCCGATCGCGCGCAGCGCGCTCTCTCTCGCGCCATGCCCAGAGGCGACGATCACCTTGGTGTCTGGCTTCAGCGACAGGATGGTCTCGAGCGTCGCAAAGCCCTCGCTGACGCCATCGGGATCGGGCGGAAGCCCGAGGTCGAGCGTCACCACCGGCGGCTCCTGCGCCCGCATCAGATCGATCGCCGCGCCGCGGTCGGATGCGACCAGCACCTCATAATCATCATAGGCCCAGCGAAGCTGCCGCTGCAGCCCCTCATCGTCCTCGATAATCAGGAGCTTGGCCCTGGTGCCTGTTTTCATCGGGGCGTCTGTCCTCATCGGGGCGTTCATGCGCTCATCCGTTCGTGCTGGCCGGCAGCTGTCTGCGCGGCGGGTAAAAAGATCGTAAAACAGGTGCCTTCGTGCTCGCGGCTGTCGACCTCGATGCGGCCGGCCATCGCGAGGATCAGAGCGCGGGCCTCGAAAGCACCGATGCCGAACCCGCCCTCCTTGGTCGAGGCAAAGGGCTGGAACAGGCGCGTGCGGATGAATTCGGCCGACATTCCGCTGCCGCGATCGGCGATCTCGATCACCGCCTCCTGATCGCGCAACGCGATGCCGATGCGGACGGGAATACCGGCCGGGCTCGCGTCGATCGCATTCTGAACGAGATGGGTGAGCGCCTGCTCGAGCCGCCCGCCATCGGCGAGCGCAGCGACGCCGGACTCGGCCGAAAGCGCGATCGGATGAACGCGGCGCTTGAGATCGGCGATCGAGGCGACCAGCGGCTCGAGCGCGATCGGCCGCGCAGGCTGCCCCTCGGCGCCATTGCCGCGCGACAGCCGGGCAAGCAGATCATTCATCTTTTTGACCGAGCTTTGCAGCGTCGCGATCATGTCCGCCCGGAACTCAGGATTTTCGGCATGGCGTTCGGCGTTGCGCGCGACGAGGCTGAGCTGGCTCACGAGATTCTTGATGTCGTGCATGATGAAGGCGAAGCGGCGGTTGAACTCGTCGAAGCGTTGCGCATCGGCGAGCGCATGATGGCTGCGGGCCTCGGCGAGGTAGCTCGCCGCCTGACGGCCGGCGGTGCGGAAGAGATCATAATCCTCCCAGTCGAGCGGGCGCCTGAGGAGCGGGTGGGCGAGCAGCACGACCCCGATCAGCCGCTCGTGGTGGATCAGCGGGACACCGGCCCAGGCGAGGCCATCGGCGATCATCCAGTCGGGGACGTTCAGAAGGTGGCCGGCCACGGTCGTGCCGCCGCCGCGGACGCGGTCGAACTCGAGGACGTGCGCGCTGGTCTCGAGGAAACGGGCGAGCGCTTCTTCGCCGCCGGTGCAGCGCTCATAAGGCTGCGGCCAGTTCCAGCTTGCGGCTGGGCTGAAGCGGTGATTCGGATCGACCGCGAGCAACAGGCCGGCCGGAGAGTCGGCGATGTCGGCGATCGCTTTGACCACCCGATCTTCGATCGGCGCGGCATTTTCGCCGGCGACGCCCATCGTGCGCGTGAAACGGAGCCATTCCTCGCGATAATCGTAGCGATGCTCGAAGAAATGCTTGGCGAGCATCACGCGAAGCCATGCGCGCGCCTTGCCGGAGGGCAGGATGAGGATCGCCGCCATGGTCGTCGCGAAGACAAGGCCGATCTGGCCGATGCGCACCCAATGGCCGCCGACGATCTCGAACGCGCGCGCCGCCGAGGTCATCACCAGCAGGTAAAAGAGCAGCCCGAGCAGCGACATCGACTGGAACGTCGCCGCCCGCGAGAGCCGAATGCGCCACTGCGCGTTACGCCGGCTGGCGAGGGCGAAGGCGGGAACGAGCATCGCCAGGATCGCGCCGCGCATCGCATAGAGATCGTCGACCGGCTCGCCGCTCAGATAGCCGAGCATGTTGAGATGGAGATCGTAGATCCACATTCCGGCGAGTGCGATCATCGGCAGGCGAATGCCCCAGCGGGACTCGGGCGCGGCCTGGGCATAGACATTGTGGACCAGCACCAGGCAGCCCGCGGCGACGGTGAGGCCGAGCATGTGGCTGGTCGAGATCAGCGCCTCATGCACCGAATGGACATCGGCGAATTGCGGCAGGAGGCCGGTGGTCGTGAGCTGAAGGCCGAGCACGGCCGCTACCGCGAAATAGACCACCTTGACCGCGCGGACCCGGTCGTCCTCCTCCGCGCTGCGCAGGATCCCATACATGAAGTTGAGGAAGAAGAAGGTCTGCGCGATCGCGAGCAGCAGCGGCAATGTATGCTGCGGCCCGAGGAACGCCGCGACGCTGCCCCACATCGATGTCACCGCGAAGGCGACGACGAGCACCCGGTTGCGCGGATCGTCGCTCCAGCGCCGCAATTGCCACAGGGCGAGCGCCCCGTAGAGAACGGCGGCGATCGCATCGCTCCACAGGCTGATCACGACGAACATCAGCGCGCGCCCTCGTGCCACAGGATAACGCGGATCGTCTGGAGCAGGATCACGATGTCCAGGAACGGCGTGTAGTTCTTGGCATAATAGAGATCATATTCGAGCTTCTGGCGCGCATCGTCGATCGACGCGCCATAGGGGTAATTGATCTGCGCCCAGCCGGTGATCCCCGGTTTCACCATGTGGCGCTCGGCATAATAAGGAAGGCGCGCCTCGAGGTCGGCGACGAATTGCGGCCGTTCGGGCCGGGGGCCGACGAAGCTCATTTCGCCCTTGAGCACGCTCCATGCCTGCGGAAGCTCGTCAATGCGCAGCTTGCGGATGATCGACCCGACGCGGGTGACGCGCGGATCGTCCTTCTGCGCCCAGACCGCCTTGCCGCCGACCTCGGCATCCTGCCGCATCGAGCGCAGCTTCACGATTTCGAAGCTCTGGCCGTACAGACCCACCCTTTTCTGTCGGAAGAACGCCGGCCCTCGGCTCTCGAGCTTGACGAGCAGCGCGGTGATCAGGATCAGCGGCGTGCCGACGACCAGCAGCACGGCGCTGGCGATCAGGTCGAACAGTCTTTTGCCGGCACTGGAGACGCGCCGGCCGGCGGAAAAACCGTCGGAGAAGATCAGCCAGGACGGGTTGAGGCTGTCGAGATCGACTCGC